>PFSC01000142.1 GCA_002788865.1 Candidatus Roizmanbacteria bacterium CG_4_9_14_0_2_um_filter_39_13 | reverse complement strand
CTGTGGACAAGCAGCATCAGATTATCCAGAAATTGTTGAAACATTGGTCAGAAAGGGAATCACATCAGTCTCAGTAAATCCCGATGCAATACATCGCACGAGAGTACTCATTCATGATATTGAAAAGAAAATTCATAAAAAGTAGTATCGAGTAAAATTTCATCAGTTATACTTTCTATCATGATTGGAAAGATAAAAGGAATTCTTGACGAAGTTGATATGAACGCTGGCCTTGTTGAAACTTCATCAGGTGTGTATTACCGAGTATTTCTTACCAATCGATTTCTCCAATCAATCCAAATACCAATCGATATTGAAATATATACATACCATCATATTCGAGAAGATATTCAGCAATTATTTGGTTTTGAGGACAAAAAAGAATACCGTCTCTTTGAATACCTTCTTGGGGTGTCGGGAATTGGACCAAAATCTGCGTTTCAGATCATTTCTGTTGCAAAACCAGATGAAATTATACAAGCTGTCAAAAATAACGATCGAGTTTTTTTCTCAAAGATCAAAGGATTAGGGAAAAAAACAGCACTCAAAATATTACTCGAGCTATCGCAGAAATTTGATTCAGAATTCGTTTTTGAACAAGAAATACCGCTTTCATCAGATGATCAGACAGTTCTTGACGCCCTTACCACACTTGGATTTGATAAACATACTTCTCAAGACATTTTGTCTGAACTATCACCCGAAGTATCTATTGAAGATAAAATAAAACTCAGTATAAAGCGCATGAGCTCGTCGTAACTTCTGTATAATGTACCTACTATGAGCAACGACGCAATCGATCTCCAGAAACTTCGACCGGATACGCTTGATACGTATGTAGGACAAAGAAATGTGGTAAAAACATTAAATCTTTTTCTGAAGGCGGTTAAAAATCGTGGCGTTGCAACTGAACATATTCTCTTCTACGGACCTCCTGGTATTGGCAAAACAACATTATCCTACATAATTGCGAAAGAACTGAAAGGAACGATACGAGTGACGTCAGGCGCTGCAATTACTAAATCAGGAGACCTTGCTGCAATACTTACCAATTTGAAAGATAAAGATGTCCTTTTTATAGATGAAATTCACCGACTTCCAAAACCAGTCGAAGAAATGCTCTATCCGGTTATAGAGGAATACTTCTTAGATATCGTGATTGGAAAAGGGCCGTCTGCCCGAACCGTCCGTCTTCCTGTACCCAAAATTACTATCGTAGGTGCAACTACAAAACTTGCCCTTCTGTCCGCCCCCCTTCGGGATCGGTTCGGACTTCTCCTTCGTCTTGATTACTATACAGATTTTGAAATGGAGCATATCATCAATCGTTCAGCAAATATTATGGGCATTAAAATCACTGAAGTTGCAGTTCGAAAAATTGCTGAGCGATCTCGAAAAACACCCAGAATTGCAAATCGTATCTTAAAACGCGCTCGCGATATGTTTGAGGTAGACAATCACGAGGTGATTGATGAGAATCTTATTGATAGTTTATTTAAGTTACTTGAAATCGATGCGGTTGGTCTTTCAGATCTTGATATCCAGTATCTTCGCGCAATTGCCGAGAAATTTCAAAACTCTCCCGTTGGAGTTGAGACCCTTGCTTCGGCCTTATCCGAAGATAGGCGAACAATTGAAGAATTTATTGAGCCATATCTTCTCCGTATTGGGTTTATTAAAAAGACTCCCCGCGGGAGAGTAGTTACGCCAAAAGGATGCAAACATCTGAATATAAAGCAAGATCGTGTAGATCAGCAGGCTCTGATTTGATATAATAAGCTTTCAGATGTTCAGCAATCCAGCTGCTCAGTTGCTCAGCCCCTCAGCTGTTCAGTATTTCAAAATAATCTGAAAGTTGAATAGTGCTGATTCGCGCAATTACTGAACATCTGGAGAACTGAGGTAGTCGGGGTGGCGCCCGCCTGCAACGCTATGCCAGCCCGACAGCTTATCGGCAGTCATGGCGGCGGGCGTAGCATTGCGGGTAGGGAATGGCAGAAAATAGCATGAGGCCGAGTGGTGAAATTGGCATACACGCAACACTTAAAATGTTGTGGGCGCAAGCTCGTGCGGGTTCAAGTCCCGCCTCGGCCACTGTATTAGCTGATAGCTTTTTGCGATTAGCGATTGGCTAAAAAAATAGATCTAATGGCTAGTTGCTAACAGCTAATAGCTAAAACAGCCGACTTAGCTCAGTGGTAGAGCAACGCTTTTGTAAAGCGTAGGTCGTCGGTCCGAATCCGACAGTCGGCTCCAAGACCTTGTAGCTCAATTGGATAGAGCAACTCCCTTCTAAGGAGTAGGTTGTGGGTTCGAGTCCCGCCAAGGTCACATGAACTATTTTCAACCAGTAGCACTTGCAGTAATCAAAAAAAAAGATGAGTATCTTTTTACACTGCGTGTTGATACATACAAAGATCTGAATGGTAAATGGCAAATACCAGGTGGCGGAGTCGATTTTGGTGAGACACCCATAGAAGCGTTGCATCGTGAAGTGAGAGAAGAATTGGGAATTGAAGTTACTGTATTACAAGAAAATCCGCAGGTAAAAACTATTATGAGAAAAAATTGGCAAGGAATACTACTGTGTTATCTGTGTGAAATGAAAGATACAACTGCAAAGATCGTTCTGAATGAAGAAGCAACAGAATGGAAGTGGATGAGTTTGGAAGAACTTCGCGCTCAAGAATCTATTCCGGGGTGTGTGGATATGGTTGAAAAAATGTAATTTTTGGTGCCCGGGAGAGGACTTGAACCTCCACATCTTACGATACAGCCTCCTCAAGACTGCGCGTCTGCCAATTCCGCCACCCGGGCATTTATTTCAATACAACTTTTCTGACTTATTGATTATATCAAACGTGATACATTTGTACTACTTTCTCTTGATTACATATGTGTAGGGATAATACAGGAAGTATCCCGGCATTTCATCAACAATTATTTTTTGAAAATCCGAATAGATTTCTTTTCGTTTCGACAATGCATAGGTGTTTCTCCCATCTTCAAGAAGTTTATCGACGCGAACATTTTTGTAAGAAGTTATATTCCCTGCCTGAGTTGAGTGCCAAAAAAAGTACTGATCAGGATCTTGAGAAAATGACATCTGAGCAAGAAATAACTGAAAGTCCTGAGGCAGGCTTCCTGGAAGCACCTCAATCTTTGTTTGCACACCTGCATCTTCAAGATCTTCTTTTATGATATCTGCAACCGAAAGATTGTCATAATAGGTTGAAAGCTTCAGATGTGAAGACTCTGAAGCTTCATAATACTTTCTCAGAATTTTTGATGCTACATTTTGATTGAAAGAATATTTTTTTGTATCCGGTTCATACGCCCATGAAAAGGGTGGAATTGGAGATGTAGCCTGTTCTCCATACGATACAAGTTTTGACGTGTCAATAGCTTCCGCGATAGCTTTTCTCACGTCTTTGTCCTCACTCAATGTCGGGTCATCAAAGTTGAAAAAGAGGGTCATCATCTTTGAATAATCAACAAGCTGTTCTATCTCGGTATTTTTCCAATTTTCAAAGACATCTGCTACATTTGATCTATTTGTGGTCATCTGTGTGACTTCACCAAGCTTGTACGCCTGAATGAGTTTGTTGTCCGTTTCATAGAATCGATAAATAATGACTGGATCACCTTCTTGATTTGGCGTAAGCTGGATCAGAGATATTTTGCCGAGAGGTGTTTTGATTCTGTCGATTTTGTATACTCCAGCAACCCCAATCAAAGGATATTTGACAATTGGTTTGGTGAGAAAATTCGGAAAGATCGCAAGAGGTTTTTTGAGCTTGAAGCGTAGAATATAATCATTGTCAGCAATCACTTCGACATCCTTGAAGGTATATTGAATATCTTTAGCGGTAAAAGGCGTTCCATCGTTCCAAACAAGATCTTTTTTTATATGGAATTGATATTCCTTTCCTCCATCAAGAGGTTCCCATGAGTCTGCCAGAAGTGGAATCAGTTCACCTTTTTCATTAATATGAAGAAGTCCATTGGAAAATTTTGAAAGAATTTCAACAGGAAGATTGTCGTATGTATATTCGCCCGATATACCGATGACTTGTTTGTTTGTCGAGAGAAGATTGACTACATAAGGAGCAAATGAAACTATCGTAATCACACCCAAAAGGCTTATCAAGAAACTAAGCATGATAGGCTGGAGATTTTTTTTTATAAACGCAGACGTAATCCAGTATAGATATCGTATACGTTTTTGATCAAAACGCATAAATTAGTTTATTGAATAAAAAAATTCGTTATCGAAAGAAGAAAGAAAAGAAATACCAAAACATGCGTCAAATTAAGGGTAAATTTCTCAACACCTCGTCGCGATTGGTACGTAGCTCCTCCTCCACCCCAAGCACTTCCAAGTCCTCCGCCTTTGCCCTGGATAAAGATGAGAGCCACGATGGCCAGCGACATGATGATATTAAGAATCAGTAGAATTGATTTCACTTTTGTTCGAATAACGGATAACGTCTCAACAATTAAAATTTACTAGACAGATTTCATTATACCATCTGTTTTACCTCTTAAAAAGAGATGATATTTCTTTGCGAAACGATGTGATTCATCCCTGAGTGCCTGAACGAGGCGAAACCCAAGATGATGCCGATAAGGTTTGATTGTCTGAAGTGTGTCATCTCCGATGATCAATCTATCAGGTCTCTTTGCAATACCAATAAGCGGTACTGTGATACCGAGCGATTCAAATACTCTCTGAGCAACACGTACCTGAGGTTTCCCTCCATCCACAATGAGTAGATCCGGCATTGGCCAATTGTTTTTGAAACGTCGCTTGAGGACTTCATCAAACATCTCAAAGTCGGAGTTTGCTTCTTGTTTTATTTTGAATCTCTTATACTCTTTCTTATCCGACAACCCGTCAGTAAAAACTACCATCGATGCTGAACTATTTTCGAAGGTCATTGTGCTCATATCGAAGCATTCTATCCGGCATAACGAATCTACGATCATATATTTCCCAAGAAGGACTTGGAGGGCAAGAATTTGCTTTGTGGATTGATTGTACTGGTCGATCATGTTCTCATCAAACCGTTTATTCGAAAGCATTCCTTCAAGTCGAAGAATCCTTTCGCGTAGTGGGATGGACTTCTCAAATTCCTCTGTTTTGTTAAACTCCTTGATTGATAGATATAATTTTTTCAAAATTAACTCGGTTTTTCCATCCAATACTTTGACGACATTTTTTATATTTTGAAGGTATGTTTTTTGAGCTTGTATTTTCTCCTTCTCATTTTTGAGCTTTTCTATCTCACTTGGACACGGATTGCACAGATGTATTTTTGCATAGAAACATTTTTGTTTGGTAAGTTGTTTTTGTGTGCAAAATGGAAATACGCGACGTATCTCTTTGAGAATGCTTCGGATTATTCGGACTGAAGAAAACGGTCCAAAGTAGAGTGATTTCTTGTCGTTCTCTTTGCGAGTTATGAAAATTTTTGGGTATATGTCTTTTATTGTGACTTTAATATAGAGATAACCCTTGTCATCTCTCCACCTCACATTGTAGCGCGGTTTGTATTTTTGAATGTATTTTGACTCGAGAAGAAGGGCTTTAAACTCTGAATCTGTCACAATATATGAGATCGTTTTGCTCGAGTCAATTATTGCTTTTTCTTTCAAATCTACTTTTGCATTCTCAAAGTGTGATTTTAGACGAGCACGAATATTTACAGACTTTCCAATATATATAGGTTTTGCATTATCCTTAAAAATATATATTCCTGAAGTAGTAGGAACTGAGCCCAAAGAAGATTTTTCACATGATATCACTTGATGACTCATTTTACTTTCAATATTTTTTTAAGATACGAACCAGTTGATGAATTTTTCTCCTTCAGAATTCCTTCAAGCTCACCTTGATAGATGATCTCTCCTCCATTATCTCCTCCTTCTGGTCCAAGGTCAATGATCCACTGTGCATTTTTGATCACGTCAAGATTGTGTTCTATGACTACAACGGTATTTCCTTGAGCTACAAGCTCATGAAGCGCTTCAAGAAGTTTTTCGACATCTGCAAAATGGAGTCCTGTTGTAGGCTCGTCAAGAATATAAAACGTATGTCCCCTAGTGGCTCGGGAAAGCTCATCAGCTAGTTTGATTCTCTGTGCTTCTCCGCCTGAGAATGTAGGAGCAGGCTGACCAAGTGTGATATATCCAAGACCCACCTTTTGAAGGAATAATAATTTATTGAAAATATGTATGTGATTTCGGAAAAATTCTACTGCTTCGTCAACTGTCATATTCAGAATATCATAAATCGTCTTACCTTTATATTTTACTTCCAGAGTTTCTTTGTTGTACCGCTCCCCTTCACACACATCACATTTTACGTACACATCGGACAAGAATTGCATTTCAATCTTGATAACTCCAGCACCCTGACACTTTTCACATCTTCCCCCTTTTACGTTGAACGAAAACCGTCCTTTTTTGTACCCTCTTGAGCGCGCTTCTACAGTCCCAGCAAATATATCTCGAATATGATCAAACATTCCCACGTATGTCGCAGGATTTGATCGTGGTGTACGTCCAATTGGAGATTGATCAACAAGATATACTCGTGAAAGATCTTGAAAACCTTCAATTCTTTGGAAGTCGCCAATGGTTTCATTCCATACGTTGCTTATATGCAGTTTAAGAGCGGGGAATAATGTTTCGGTGATAAGTGTAGATTTTCCTGATCCTGATACTCCAGTGACTGCGATGATATTTTGTAGAGGAAACTCTGCAGTGATGTTTTTTAGATTAAACTGAGATGCATTGTGCACTGTTACTTTTCCCATTTTTGTCTCAAGTTTTCTATCAGTTTTTCGAATTTTCTTTTTGCCCGACAAATATCTTCCAGTTATTGCCTTTGGGTCTTTCTTCATCTCATCAACTGTACCTGTGAACGTGATATGTCCGCCATCTTTTCCTGCTTTTGGACCAAGTTCAACTAAGTATTCAGCAGATTCAATCGTCTCTTGATCATGCTCTACGACAATGAGTGTATTTCCCAGATCTTTCAAATTGTGAAGTGTATGGATGAGTGCTGAGACATCTCGAGGATGAAGACCGATCGATGGCTCATCCAGCACATACAGCACACCAGTGAGACCAGTACCTATTTGAGAAGCCAGACGAATACGTTGAAGCTCTCCTCCAGAAAGTGTTCGTGCAGATCTTGAAATTGTAAGATAGGATAATCCGACATTGTTCAAAAATGTAAGGCGAGTGATGATCTCTTTGAGAATAGATTTTGCAACCTGGCGCTCGTAATCATTGAGCGCCTCATGTATATCTTTCGTGCAGAAAGTTATCATCTCTTTGATCGCCCAATCGGTGACTTCAGTGATATTCTTCTTTTGTATTGTGATAGAAAGCACCTCTGGTTTGAGTCGTGCACCACGGCAAGCTGGGCAGGTTTCCTCTCGCATATATTTTCGAATCTCCGAGTTTCCTCCTTCGGTATCAAAATATCGTTTCTCAAGGTCACGGGTCAATCCATTCCATTTTTCAATTATTGTCGTATCTTTTCCAAATCGATTCTGTCCTTCAACATGGTATGTTTTTCCATTCCCCTTGAGGATAAGAGTTCTTTCTTCATTGGTAAACTCGCTGATCTGCTTGTCTACATTCAGCTTTTCTTCCGTTGCAACCGTTTTCACAAGTCGCATATACCACGTTGATTGGTTATAAAATTTGGGATATGGGATCATACCGCCTTCATTCATGCTCAAATTTGGATTGAGGAGAAGATCAGGATCCACGCGATACACCGTGCCAAGTCCTCGACATTCTGCACATGCACCAACGGGAGAGTTGAAAGAAAACATTCGTGGCTCAATTTCGGAAAGTGAAAGATTGCAGTTTGGACATGAAAATCGTTCTGAAAATAGATGTTCTTCTTTCCCAATAGACAAAACAACAAGTCCATCAGACAAATTGGTTGATTGTTCTACTGCGGTAGTGAGACGGGACCTGAGGTTTGCCACAAATATCTCATCTTTCATATCTTTGTGCTGAATCGAAAGAGAGTCAATATATACCTCAATGGTGTGTTTATTCGTCTTTATAAGCTCAATGGTAGTATCAAGATCAAACTCCTTTGAGTCGATTCGTGACTTTCGATAGCCTTTGCTTATGAGATTTTCGAACATATCACGAAACTCGCCTTTCCGATTTCGAACAACCGGAGAAAGTAAATGCACTACATGAGGCTTGATCTTGTCAGTTGCTAAATCTTTTTTGATCATTGTAATAATTCGTTCGACAATCTCATCGACCGAAAGCTTGCGAATCTCGATATTACAATTGGGACAATGAGGATGACCAACACGCGCATAGAGCACCCGAAGATAATCATATATTTCGGTGATCGTCCCAACCGTTGAACGTGGGTTGTGTGTTGCGGTTTTTTGATCAATAGAGATTGAGGGAGATAACCCTTCAATAAGATCCACATCCGGCTTGTCCATGATCCCCAAAAACTGACGCGCATATGCCGATAGAGATTCAACATACCGACGTTGACCTTCAGCATAGATAGTATCAAAGGCAAGAGAAGACTTTCCCGATCCTGAAACACCCGTAAATACAACAAACTTATTTTTTGGGATTGCAACATCTATGTTTTTAAGATTGTGCTCACGAGCGCCTTTTACGGTTATTTCATTTATCATAATTAGTTTTTACGAAGTACAAGTTTACCTTTTTGTATCAGAAAGATCAAGTAACGAGTATTCTCCGAGTTGCCAGATCATAAATGCTACCGAACCTTAAAAAATAGATAGGCATTGCCAGATATATAATTGTCACTCTAAATTTTGAATATTCA
>PFSC01000091.1 GCA_002788865.1 Candidatus Roizmanbacteria bacterium CG_4_9_14_0_2_um_filter_39_13 | reverse complement strand
CTAAATATCCAAAAAGATGACTTTCATGGTGAGTGGAATTACACAATTCTTCCTCAGTAATTGGATGCTTTATTTAAGTCAGTCCCCTGAGGATAGCCCCAATCAAAGTAATTCCGCCCAAAGCTCCTTTGGAGAGATAAGAGTAATCTTTGCCTTCTTTTTTACTCTTTGAATATTGAAATCCTTTAAGTTCCCTGTTAAAAGATAGTCACATTTGAACTCAATCGCCGAAGCAAGTATTGGTAAATCATGCTTTTCAGCCAACTCGTTATAAGGAAGTAGTTGTGAGGATGTAGGATTCTTTAGAACAATGATTTTGTTTACTTTTAAATAATCAACGAACAAAGATAGAGTAGTGGGAATTTTCAATTGTATATTTCTTACTACCTCATCTAATACCAACTCAGAAATATGTGTCTTCCAACCTAAAGTTTGAATTTTCTCAAGAAGTTTTGAACATAATCCTTCTTTATAAAAAGCGGAAAACCAAATATTTGAGTCTATGAATACAGAGGGCTTCATTACTATTGATAATGCTTTTTGACTAATTGTTTTCTTATGTTTCTTCCAGATTTTTGCAATTCATCCTCTGTTACTCCGCTTTCTTCAACGATTTTTTGAATGCTTGCGAGAAGATCAACTGTTTGTGATTGGTTTAGTAACTGAGAAAGGCTTTGGTTGATGATATATTTTAAACTTTTTCCATCTTGAAGAGCCTTCATTTTTGCCAAATAAAACAACCCCGAATCAATTTCAACCGTAGTTTTTATGATTTGAGCTTGCATAGATTCTTATCTTACCATAAACCCATAAATATTGTCAAGCATATCCTTTATACTTTGTCATTTAAAGTTTAAAATCGGACTGTTTTTAAAGATTTAAAATATAAAATCGGACAAGTTGTAAAAACAAACTCTATGATTATGTGAATTTATAAATTCACATAAAATCATATGAGAGATAAACAATTACACAAGCGTGTGAACGATGATCAGGTTAAGGACATTTTTAACAAGTACTTTCAAAAACAGATTAAGGCAAAACAGGCGCGAGAATATCTAGGGATAAAGAAATCACAATTTTTTACTTTAGCTTTTCAATATGAGAAAGATCCCAAGACATTTACTATTCAGTATCATCGTAAGAGACCGACTCGCAAAATAGACGCATCGACCAAAGAAAATATTTTGAAAGAGTTAACGACTGAGAAACAGATTGTCACCAATCCGTTAATCTCTCTTTAGGGTTTAATTCCCCGACGCTCAGCGTCGTGATTGTCATACTGAGGCAAAGCCGAAGTATCCATAAGCTAGCTGGATTCTTCGTTTCACTCAGAATGACAGG
>PFSC01000071.1 GCA_002788865.1 Candidatus Roizmanbacteria bacterium CG_4_9_14_0_2_um_filter_39_13 | reverse complement strand
AGATTTTGACATTCTACGGCAAAAATCCATATGAACTTATGCCGGGTTTTTTTTACCAAGATGAATGGCTTCGTTTTATGCACTGGACACATAGAAGTTATCCTTATGGTCCAGCTTTCTTGCCAATCACTTTAATCCCATCGTATTTGGGGATGAACATATTTATTCTTAACTTTTTACTATTTAAAGCCATGTTTATAGGATTTTATCTCGCAGCAGTGTATTTCCTGCAAAAGCTCGATAGGCGTGCAGCGATTGTATTTGCAACCCAGCCATTAGTGCTTCTTGAAGGTTTGATAAATACTCACAACGATATCATAGCTGTCGCCCTTGGAATTATTGGTATATATTTGATCTGGGAGAAGAAACAAATTCTTGGGAGAGTCATCTTTCTATTATCAGTAGGAATTAAATATCTATCTGCGCCTATATTAATCGTAAAAAAAAATCATAGAGTATTCAATATCGTATCGCTTATTGGTCAGATAGCTCTAATACTATATTTGTGTCTGACGCGAGAAACTCAACCTTGGTACTTTCTCTCCCTCTTCATTTATTTGCCACTCTATCCACGACTTATTGACGATATCCAGATATTCTTTTTTGGATTACTTTTGTCGTATTATCCGTATGTTCGTTTTGGAGATTGGAATATTGAAAAACTTGATATGAAACATGACATTATTGTTTTTTTTACAGTGCTGAACGTTATATATCTCATAATAAAGTATCGTAGCTATATTTTCCGCTATCTTCGCATTAAATAATTTTTGATGACATGGATTTTTGTTCGAAAGGGTGCATATTTCAGAGCAAAACGCAGTTGTGCCTTTTTTTGAAATTGCTCATGAAGTTTGGATCCAGATCCCTCAGTAGATTGAGCATTTTTGTGCCAGATTTTTATTGATGGAATATAATACATTTCAATATTTTTTCGTTTGGTGCGCTCACAATAATCTGCATCTTCGTAATAGAGGAAATATTTTTCATCCCAATATCCAAGTGTGTCGATTATTTTTTTATCAAAACACATCAGACATCCTGTAATAAATTCTGTCGAACATTCTTGATCAAATTGACCGTGATCAACTTCATCAACGCCAATATGTCCAGTTGTAGCATGAGCCCAGTCAACGGTACCTCCTGCGTACCAGATCACATTTCCAAGATCTTTGTGCTGATATCTGTCCTTATGATATTCATAGCCTTGTGCATAATAAATTTTACCGCCTATGAGGCAACCTGGATGAACTTCAAATGCTCTCTCCAATTGGTCAGTGAAATTTTTTTCACAAATGACATCATCATTTATTACACAAAATCGAGAGTATCCATCTGAAATGGCATTTCTTAACCCAATATTCACGCCAAAGGCATATCCATTATTGTTAATTGGAATAATAGTATGTGAGATAGACCTGATAGTAAGTGGCTTCTTATTTGCTGAAGCGTCAAGAATGTAGAGATGAAAATTTTGTTTTTTTTGCTGAGATAGACTTTCAATAAACTCATTTACCACAGTGTAGTTTTCGTACAAAACCGTTATAATTGCAGTATGCTTCATAGGTTTATTCAGTATATCAAACAGAATACTATCTTAATTACCGTAATATTTTTTGGTTTTTTGTTCCAGATGATAATGATAATGCCAAGCGGAAGTTTTTATTGTTTTGATGATAGATGTGGTATACATTTTTGGTCGGTTCATAGTCATGATTCAATCTGGCACCTTGCTCTTTCCTCTGCATCGTTTAACTCAATTCCATTTCAAATTCCAACACTGTCTGACCATGTATTGACGGGATATAATATTTTGCTGGACATTATTGTTTACCTTCTTTCACTTACTGGTCTGAGTGGGCTATTTATTTTTTTCAAAATAATACCACTCATATGGTTTGCAGCATTCACCTATTTGGGAATTAAAGTATCACGAATCATGCATAATGACGCAATTTTTAGTGCAGTGTTATTGTTTTTTTTCTACTTTGCCGGATCTTTTGGATATATTCTTACCTTGTATCATCATAATACATTAGCTCAATCAGGAAATATTCTTGCCATGCAGTCGGGGAATATGCTCACCAATCTCCAG
>PFSC01000033.1 GCA_002788865.1 Candidatus Roizmanbacteria bacterium CG_4_9_14_0_2_um_filter_39_13 | reverse complement strand
TATCCTGTGCTAATTTAGATTCTGTTGAACTTGAATAACGGAACGACAAAGACATTCTCCAAAAAAATTCTTCCAAAAATTTAATCTGTTCACCTTTTGGTTTTTCTTTTTGGAAGTAAAAGAAATATGCAAATGGAACTAGAAGCGAATCGTAGGGTAAAATTGCCGAAACAGGAATACGATAAACAGAACGGAAATAATCCACGCTTTCTTTTAGAGCAGAAATAACATCGTCCCAAATATCAATTATTGCTTGCTTATCAAGTTGTAAAATTACTTTTCTTTTACATTCTTTATTTTTGCTTAAAATAAGAGATATAACGCTTAAGATTACTGAACTTGAAATTGTGTCGTATTTTCTTTCTTCTAATTCTTTCAGTAATTTTTGAAACTTATCTTCCATGTCAAAATCTTGTTCTTCGTCATAAGTTTTGGCAGACATGATTTCAAAAAGCGTTAATGTTTGTCCGCCAGTATTTATTCTTGTAAATACTTCAATGGCTGAATCAATATCCTCTTTACGCAAAACGATTGTTGAAAAATCATAAGTTGTAAAGGTCTCTTTGTACTCTTGTATTTTATCAATTTCTTCATTTGAGTAAATTTCTCTTAATTCACCATATTTCGCACTTAGGAGTTTGTGGAGAGTAATATGCTTGCTTTTAGGATCTTCTGAAATGACAATTTGGTTGTCGTTGTTTTCAACATCTCCATCTAAATCAACATAAATTTTGGAATAGTCTGTAATTTTCTTTTCACCCTCTTTTTGAATTTTTGCACCCAAAAAAGCGGCATAAAGGGATGTAATTCTCTGTTGTCCGTCTAAAACATATTGAACCTTAATATCATCGGGAATTGCTGGCAATTCAAGATTTCCAATATTCTTTATGTCGTTTAGTCTTTCATTAGTTTCCCACAAAATAAAAGTTCCGATAGGATAACCTTTTAAAATACTATCTAATAATTTTGCAGTTTTATCCAAACTCCAAACAAAGTTACGCTGAAATTTAGGGACTTTGATTTGCCCTTTTTGAATTTCAGATATTAAATCTGTATATTTTTTTGAATCGGGTTTTGGTTGTTTGCTCATAGTATTCCTCATTTATAAATTAAAAGTTGTAATCATTATATAAGTTTTGTTTTTTTAAATAAATCGTTTTCGGAGCTCCGCCATTTAGACGGGATAAACTCCGCGGAGAAAACACAATTATCCCCCTCATTAAAAAAAACACTCCGGCTCATCTATTTTTCTT
>PFSC01000095.1 GCA_002788865.1 Candidatus Roizmanbacteria bacterium CG_4_9_14_0_2_um_filter_39_13 | reverse complement strand
TTTAAAGGTAGGAGTGAATGCCTTTCTTACTGTTGGTCCCATAATAGTTTAAGTCTATCGTAATTTATCGTCTTAATTTACGGGACCAGTATATGGTTTCCTGTATCATCCCCTTTCATAATGAAAATGCTCGCATTGATTTTGTCCTTGAGGTTCTCACACAGTCAAAAAATATTGATGAAATTATCTGCGTAAATGATGCGTCAACCGATGGTGGAGAGAAGAATCTCCTGAAGAAATTTCCCTCAATTCGCCTGATTCATACAAAAACCAATAGTGGGAAAAGTCATGCAATCAAGCTGGGGCTTGATAAGGCTATTGGTTCATACATCTTGCTAATGGATGCCGACTTATTAAAACTCAAACATACAGAAATTGATACCATTATCGCATATATGAAGAACCATCCTTCAGTCGATATGCTCCTTTTGAAAGATTCTCATCCACATTGGATCACCAAAATGACTCGTCACGATATCGTACTGACCGGAAAACGAATACTCAAATCCAAAGATTTAAAACAAGTTTTTGCAGAAATGAAACCAAAGAAGTATCAGATTGAAGTCGGAATCAATATATATATGGTCAATCATCACAAAAATGTAATACATACCCAATTCTCATGTTCAAATACCGTTAAGACGGATAAAATTGGTTTTATCTCGGGGTCGCTCAGCAATTTTCGTATGCTCAACTCCATCGTTTTTTTCACAAGCTTCTGGAGTTATTTGAGGCAGATATTTTTATTTGGACATGATGAAGTGAGCCTATCATCATAAATCACGACTTATCTTTTAGTGTCAGCGCATGGATACTTCCCTTCCTTGTCATTCTGAGTAGGATCCGCCGTTTGGCGGAGACGACCGAAGAATCCATGTTCTAGTATAGTCAGTGACTGGATCTCGCATCCAGCTCGCCTTGCTTCGCGGTCGAAGCGGGTCGGGGATGACAACGTGACCATCATTTTGGACTACACAATAATATTGAGTATTTTCCCTTTTATATAAATCACCTTTTTATACGTTTTCTCAGGGATAAATTTAATGATGGTTTCGTCTTTTAATGCCTGCTCAACTACGATATCTTCCTCATCATTTACTCCTATATCTACACGTCCGCGTACTTTACCATTTACTTGAACGGGGACAATTATGGTAGATTTTTGCAACAATGACTCATCAACTTGAGGCCACGGAGCCATATGAATAGATTCCTTTTCACCCAATTGGTTGCGCCATAGTTCTTCAGTCATAAATGGAGCAAACGGAGAGAGAATTTTCAAAAACTTCCTGGCATCAGAAATTGACATTTGGGTTTTGGAATTTGAAATTTGCCTCTCCCACATATTTAAAAACTCCATTATGGTAGCTATTGCAGTATTGAACTTGAGTTGTTCTATATCATCACCTACTTTTTTAATCGTGCGGTGTAGTAATGAAACAAGTTGCGTCTTTCCTTTGACTTTGTCTTCTTGATCCTTTGATCTTTTGATCTTTTGATCTTTTGATCCTTTGATCCCTTCAAACATCTTCCACACCCTCTTCAAAAATCGATACTGACCTTGCACACTTTCCACATTCCATGGCTTATCCTGATCTATAGGCCCAAGAAACATTTCATACATGCGGAGCGTATCTGCGCCATATTCATTGATCACATCATCTGGGTTGATGACGTTACCTTTACTCTTACTCATTTTTCTATGATCTGGACCCAAAATCATCCCCTGATGTCTCATTTTTGCAAACGGCTCATCAACTGAAAGATATCCCTCGTCACGAAGAAATTTAGTAAAAAATCGACTATACAGTAAGTGTAGGACAATGTGCTCAGGCCCTATCATGTAAAAATCCACCGGCATCCATTTCTTCATTGCTTCCGTCCGTGCAAATTCCTGTTCATTTCTGGGGTCAGTAAAGCGAAGGTAATACCATGATGAATCAACAAACGTATCCATGGTGTCATATTCTGGCGTCCACCCTTTGCCGTACAATTTTTCAACACGCTCATTAAATTCTTTCGACAGCCTCAGCGGACTCTCTCCAGTTGGCTTAAAATCTACGTCCGTCGGTAACATCCACGGAAGATGCTCTTCTTTGACCATATGTGCATTTCCTTCTGGGTCATAGACAATAGGTATCGGTGCCCCCCAATAGCGCTGACGAGATATGAGCCAATCGCGGAGCTTGTAATTCGTGTCTCTCCTTCCATACGGGGTTGACTCGAGATAATCTATGATGTCAGATCGCACCTCTCCCCATCTTCTCCCCTTAAACGGTAACGGTTCTTCGATAATTCCCTCATGTTCGTGGTGATAGCAATACTCCAAGCTCATAACTTTCGTGGCTTCATCAGGATCTTCCGGATGCATAACCGGATGAAGTGGAATCCCATACTTTTTTGCAAAAATAAAATCCCGGTCATCGTGTGCACTACAGTTGACAATACCGGTGCCATATTCATACACCGCAAATGACGCTACCCAAATCGGGAGCTTTCGATCGCCCGCTAAGGGATATTCCAAATATTTTCCGGTAAAAATTCCTTCTAAATCCTTTTCAAAATCAAATGAGCCACTGGCTTTTTTCTTTTTAACCCTTTCAACAAATGCCATAACTTCTTCTTCTCTATCAGTACCTTTCACCAATTCATACACCAATGGATGCTCTGGTGCAATAATAGTAAACGTCTGTGCCATATAAGTTTGGGGTACCGAATCAAATACACTCATCTCGATGTCCATGTCCTGAACTTTGAAGGTCGTAGTCACTCCTTCACTTTTTCCGATCCAATTGAGTTGCTGGAGCTTGGTCGCCTTGGGCCAGTCAAGTGAACCGAGCCCAGAAATAAGTTCATCCATATATTGAGTTATTTTGAAAAACCACTGCTCCATTTTCTTTTGAACCACATCAGTGCCACACCGTTCGCATGTACCCTCAACAACCTGTTCATTGGCAAGAACAGTTTGACAGCTTGGGCACCAATTGACTGGGGCATCTTTTTTATAGGCGAGCTTTTTTTTATACAGTTGTAAAAAAAGCCACTGCGTCCACTTGTAATATCCTGGGTGACACGTTGCAATTTCTGCTCCCCAATCGTAGGAAACACCAATGCGTTTAATCTGACGAGAAAATGTGTTAATCGCATCTTTTGTCGTCTTGACAGGAGGAATCCCTGTTTGGATTGCATAGTTTTCTGCAGGGAGTCCAAATGCATCCCACCCTACCGGAAAGAACACTTTTTTGCCTATGGAACGATAATAGCGCGCCATAATGTCGAGCGCAGTCAGAGGTTCAACATGTCCTACGTGAAGTCCACTGCCAGATGGGTAGGCAAAGGCATAGAGCAAATACATCTTGTTTCCTCGCCCTTCCGTAGCTTTATGCGAAGGAGGGTCTGGAGTGATGCCCGTTTGCTCGAAGGTTTGTTGGAACAGACCATCTTCAACCCATTGAGCGGCCCATTTTTCTTCAAAATCACTTGGGAAATATTTCGACATTCTGTAATTATAGCATGATTGGATGTTGGAGATTAGATGTTAGAGGTTAGAGATTAGATGTTAAAACGTAAGAGTTCACGGTCTTTGACAAAACTATATCATAATATATCAATTATTATTTTGTGTCATCCCCGACCTGCCTCGCCAAACGTAGCTTTAGCGAAGTTTGGATCGGGGATCCAGATTGTTGAAATAGTCTGGAGAATGGATTCCCGCCGGAGCCTGCCCTCGACTCCGATCGGGGGCGGGAATGACAATTTTATAAGTATTTTGTCTTTTTCTAACCGTGAATATTCAAAATTTAGAGTGACAATTATATATCTGGCAATGCCTATCTATTTTTTAAGGTTCGGTAGCATTTATGATCTGGCAACTCGTCTTACGGTAAAACTTCCAACTTCCAACTTCTAGCGGTATACTATCTTCATGCTCTATAAATATAAACATGCAGTTCTTGGCGGCACATTTGATCATCTTCATGCGGGACACAAATACATTCTTGCAGCGGCTTTTGATTCTGCTAAACACATAACTATAGGAGTCACTTCAGATGCATTTGTAACAAATAAACAACTATCAAATATCATTCAACCTCACACTGAACGCAAACAAGTATTAGAAAAATATCTCTTAAGCATGAATGTACGTGATCGAGCGTCTTACGAAGTACTCGACGATATATATGGATCTGCAACAAACAGAGATGATATTGATTCTATCGTAGTGACGAGCGATTCAGAGCCGAATGCGAATACGTTGAATGAAAAACGAGTTGAGCATAACCTACCTAAATTATATGTGATTAATGTGCCGTTACTACATGGGAAAGATGGCGAAACGATAAGCTCAACTCGCATCCGTCAAGGCGTGATTAATCGCAATGGCGAAGTGTATATAGACAACTTCGTACGTTCAGACAAACACACCGTTCCCCAAAACATACGTAAAGAACTTCAATTTCCCATGGGAACTGTGATGTCGGGTAGCATAGACACTGCTATTGCTACCGCGCGCGAAGTGGTAAAAAAGATTGGTGAGATGCACCCAACAATGGTAATTGCCGTGGGAGATATTATCGTACAAACGTTGGAGCAAGCTGGCTTCCAGCCACACATAGAAATCATTGACTACCGTACAAGACGGTCAGATATCAAACGAATGGATGGAGGAAGCAATTTTGATGTGGCAAACCCTGCTGGAACGATCACAAAAGAAGCAGTGAACTTGATTGATTCAGCAATACTGAAGGCAAGACATACTGACGAGACTCAACGTATAGTTATACAAGGTGAAGAAGACCTCCTTGCACTCCCTGCAATATTACTCGCACCATTGAAGAGTGTTATTATCTATGGCCAATTCGATGTGGGAATCGTAATGGTAGAAGTAAATGAATTTATGAAGAAAAAGGTCGCCGGGATAATCGAGCAATTTGAATAAAGATATGCCCATAAAAATACTTTTACAACAAGATGTAGATACATTTTATCCAGTATTTACTACAGTACTCAAAACTGAATTTCCGGGATATACTCCCCATGTGGTTCAATATTTATTGAAAAGAATTTACACGCGAGACACACTCAAATTTTGGGTTCAAAGAAAAGAAAAAATAATTATTGGAGCCTTCGAGAACAATTCAATCGTTGGTTTTGCCGTGATTGATTCGCCCTATGGTGGAGTCTCATTTTGTCGTTGGTTCGGCATCCTCAAAGAATTTCAACACAAGGGATTTGGAACTTCCCTTATTCAAAAGTGGAACGAACTCGCACTAGATAGTAAAGCACACAAAATGGAAGTTGCTGGCCAACCTGAAGCAAAAGTATTTTACGAAAAAATGGGGTTTGATCTTGAAGGACTGCGCAAAGCTTCATACTTCGGGATCGATCAATATCTTTTTGGAAAGATTCTTGCAGAGCCCAATTCTGTAAATATGACCAGATGACTTTGATGATATTCCCCGACGCAGAGCACCTGCCTGCCCGCCTCTGGTGGGATCGGGGATCCAGTCTGGATTCCCGTTTTCACGGGAATGACAAACTGTGTCAAGGAGCGTGAATTCTTGTGTTATACGTTTCACGTTACACGATTTGCGTTATGCGTTATACTATTTCCATGACCATTGACGAAAAAATTAAACTCATTAAAGAAGTTGGAGAAGAGATCATTACTGATGCAGACCTAAAAACTTTACTTGAGTCAGGTGAAGATCTGATCGCCTACGACGGCTTTGAACCTTCAGGACAGATTCATATTGCTCAAGGAATTTTAAAAGCTATTAATGTGAACAAAATGACCAAAGCAGGTATCAAGTTCAAAATGTTTGTTGCCGACTGGCATGCCTATGCCAATAATAAGATGGGTGGAGATCTGGACAAGATCAAAACGGTTGGAAAATACTTTATTGAAGTTTGGAAGGCATGCGGCATGGATCTAACGAATGTGGAGTTTGTCTGGGCATCGGATCTGGTCAAAGACCCCGATTACTGGAAGCTCGTTCTTCAAGTAGGGAAGTCTAATGCACTCAAACGATTTGTTCGCACTGCAGAGATGATGGGACGAGATGAATCGCTCGACAAACTCACTGGCGCACATGTCATCTACTCATGTATGCAGGTCGCAGATATCTTCACCTTAGGCGCAAAGATCACCCAGCTCGGGATGGATCAACGAAAAGTCAATATGCTTGCCCGCGAGGTCG
>PFSC01000148.1 GCA_002788865.1 Candidatus Roizmanbacteria bacterium CG_4_9_14_0_2_um_filter_39_13 | reverse complement strand
GAATTAGGAAATTGGAAATTTAAGATATGATATTTATAACATTCGTACTATTACTTGCGATCTCATTCATATTTTCGCTTGTTTCAATGCGAGATTTTCATATTCCAGCTGAGATAGCTAAAATAGTTTCGATGAAGAAAATACGGGGGACTATCGTATTTTTTAAGGATAAAATTGAGCATTACTCTTCTTCCTCTTCGTCCTCAAGCTGAACAATGGAACTGAGGTCTTTTTCTTGTTCGTACTTTTCCCATGTTTCATCTGTGAGGTCAATTTCATTTTCATCCACATCTTCGTCATCATCGGATCCATCTGCAGTGTCGGCGTCTATATGTTGAATATCCGAGAGCATCACATGAGGGTTTGAGGGGAAAGATGGATATTGGTTTACCTTTTTACCCTTGACAATCTCGCGGATGAAAATGACCACGTCAGTAAGGCTAATTTCCTTGATATGGGTACTATAATCACTATCATTTTTTATAAAATAACTAAGACGCTTAGAAATATCATCGGGAAGATTTCCAATAAACTCATCATGCTGAGTTCTCACTTCAAGTTTTCTTCTTTTTTCTTTCAGAAGCATTTTTTCTCCAATGCTTGTTCCAGCAAGATCTTCTTTCTTTCCAATATTGACTAGGTGTACAATTCGTGTTTTTCCAGGGATTTCAATAAATACATCTGGGTCATATTGTGCAGTACTTTCATGACGAATTTTCTTTTTTGAGCTGAGGATGTTGACTTTTTCGAGATGTTCTTCTGCGATATTATTTTTTGGCTGAAGCTTCAGCACATCTTGAAACTCCTTTTTTGCAAGTCTGAGCTTATTGCTTTGAAAATATGCAAAGCCGAGCCTCATGTGAGCGCTAAGATCTTCACTATTTTCAGACAATAAGTCTTTGTTTATTTTGATTGCTGTTTTCCAATCACCGCTCATTGCAGCGTCGACTGCTTGTTCTTCAAGAGTTTCTGATAATACCATTTAGTTGAGTATAGAAAATTAAATTTGAATGTCAAGGGCAACTGAAACAGTAGTATATCAAATACTTGAGAGTAGAGCACAAGTTTATTTGTATAATAGTCTGTAATGCATATAATACAAACATTGTTGTCACGAATATTGTTTCCCAAATCAATCAAGGCGAGGTGGGTCAAGCATGTGAATTATGTCCCCAAACGTATACGGATAATAGCAATGACCTTGGTAATGTTGCTCGTTCTGGCGATTGCTACATTTTTTCCATTCAATACCTCATGGATGTATTTCGTACCAATACTCATAGTTTTTGCCTATCTGACAACTTATATCGCGATATTTGATGGAATAGATGGCATTGAGCTTTTTATGCTCTTTATCATGCCAGTTTTGTTTGTCTTGGCTCTTTATGTATTTTACTCGCTTTTGCCTGTCAGATGGCTCACAAGAATACCATTTCTTGCGCTTTTTAGTTTGGGGTATTATGCAATGTTGCTTTCTGCAAATATATTTAATATTGGAGTAGAGAAGAGTATACAGCTTTATAGAGCAGCATTTTCAGTGAATTATATTTCACAAACACTCATTATTTTTATTTCTGCAATTGTGATTCTATCATTCCGACTAAATTTTATTGTTACGAGTTTCTTTTTGGGAGGAGTGATGTTTGTTGCTTCTCTTCAATGTCTCTGGACAGTAAATTTGAATGAACGCATAGAAGGGGAACTTTTGAAATATAGCGCTGCATCATCTCTTATCTTGATTGAGCTTATGATTCTTCTTTCGTTCGTTCCATTGGAAATAAATGTGTATGCACTCATTGTCACAACAACCTATTACTCAGTTTTAGGGATAGTGACAAACTATGTAGGAAACAGGCTCTTCAAGACTGTTGCTCGTGAGTATATTTTTGTCCTCATATTTGTGTGTGTGATCGGTCTAATGACACTTCAATGGTAAAATATGTGCCGCCATTCCATCCCCGGGGAAAATATTGATAGGCCATGCCGAAGTAGAGGAGAGGGGAGTATAAAAAACTACGTACGTGAATAATAGTATTATATCCTATAATAATTATTAATTCAATTAACATTACTATAAGACATAAAATAAACGTTTTGGTAAATAATTAATATGTAAGTACACATGATATAGTACTATCCAGTTGTGGATAACTTCTTCTTTATATGACAGATCACTGTACAAAATGATTCATAAAGATCAATGTAAGGCTCTATTTCGAAGGTCTATCTAGGCCATATTCCTGCAGGAAGCTCCTTTCTTCCAAAATCAACCAATATCAAGAGGGGTAAATTTTTTTGCAAAAGGGGTGAATAAAAAAAATTAATTTCACATAGAGATTTTTTTATCTGAGAGATAAAAAATAAAAATAGAAGTTATTCTGTCTTCAAACCGATGGACGGAAAATCTGCAAAAATGTGGTATTTGAGCAAAAGAGAGGAGATATATAAGACGTCGTAAAATGAATCTTTTACGACGTCTCCCTTGATTTTGAGAAGAGGAGAGGAATTTATACATAGTTTATTTTCCGCAATTTTTTCAGTATTTATTTATTTTTTATATTTCAATTTTAATCTTTTAAATCCAGTTTATTCTCTCACTCTCTCCTGCTTGTCGCTTTTTTCTATAGCACTCCCTTATGGCTCGTCACAATAGTCTAAATAAAATATTTCATGTATGTTCTCTCCTCTCTCTTCTGTCATATTCCTCTACGCCAGGAAAGATACCTGTCGCCGAGGTAGCTGAGAACGTAGAAGGGAGATATGATGAAGTCTTGTGTATAAAGGTAATCAACTTGAAATCCGCCAAATCCACGTTTGAATAAACTCAAACCATCCCACGAACGAGGAGTTCGTCCAGGATCATGAATACCATGGAAACTGTAATACGTGCAGTTTCGTCGTTTGGCTTCAAGGATTGCATGCCATTGTAGGAGATATGCGGCTGGATATTTGCTATGGATGGATGCTCCTTGATGATAGAACCCCGCGGACTTGGAAAAGATGACTATTGCTGCGGCTAAATTTCGAGAGGTGCCTTCTTGGGCAAATTCTTGGGGTATGCTATTTTTAGGACTGTCCTGAAAGCCTGAATTAAAAATAGCTACATTATAAGCGGATTGAAATGCCTGAATTTCGTGTTTAATATAGTCGTCGGAGTATGGTGTAAACTGTTCGCGATCTGCAGTCATATGGTAGAGGGAGAGAAATCTGTCAATATCTTGAGTGGTTGCATTTAATGACACTGAAATCTGTTCGCGTTCCCCGCGACGGATTGCATATCTGGTATTTTTACGCATATCCATTAGAATCTCATTTTCTGATTTTGTCACATCAATAACCCACATGGTTTCAGCATGAACATAGATAGGTGCGGTCTTGTATCCAAGGGCATGAAAGAGGTTGGCATGATCTTCATCCCGTGTCATTGGAGGAGCGATACGAATAAACCAAAACCCTTCACGGCGTGCAATAGTAACTAAATGACTGTGGATATGGGCAAGTTGTGTGCGAATTTCTGTAAACTGTTGTGCGGGAATTTTTTGTGTGAGCTTGTCTTGGTGAATGGCAAATAGTGGCCCATGAGGAACAAAAAGATATGAACCACGTTTTGATTTGACTTTGACAACAAGCGCAATTGCAACCAATGTAGAACCTTTATACAGTCCAAGTCTGAGAATTTCCTTTTTACAAAGTATTTGAAATTCTCCCCATTCCCAGGAATGGTGAAACGATGGCGAGCCGATAGTTTCAAAAAATGTATTCCACTCAACCTTATTTAGTATTGTACGAATATCCATAATTTATGGGAGTAAATTGAGGATGCGCTTGGCATCACGAACTGAAATGTGTGTTGGAAGATTGAGAACGCGTTTGCACAGAGATTCGGCGATCGGACAGCTTCCACGGATATAATCGACGTTGAGAAGATCAAGTTCAGGTGGAGCAACCACCTGAGAATACCATCTTCCAGTCTGAATCCGATGTTTTTTTAGAAGAGTCTGCAATTCATTTGGATTTTCGCATAGAAACGGATATCTGAGGAGTCCTTGCCCACGAGATATGCTTGTCCCAAGTTTGGCGTCATATATATATGAAGTTTTCTTCCTTTGTGTTAAGACGTCGTTAAATCTATCAAGCTGTGCATGCATAAAAATTGCAGCAATATTTGGATATGTTGCAAGAAACATGAAGTTAAAGTGACCATTTTTCTCTTTTTTTGTAACTTCTGGCATCATAAGATAAAGCTGTTTAAACAAGAAGTGGATGATCTTCCCAAGAAAAATATCATAGGTAGATTTGATAATAACCGAATGTATTTTGTAAAAAATTGTCTGGAGCAATATCCATACAGAAGGATTGGGAATATTTTTTTCGACGGCTCGAACTGATTTTCCGCTTCGTACTCCGCGGACGGCAATTGCACCTCCAAAAACCGATGAGAATGATTTCGATCTGCCAAATGACATAAGGACTGCTCCAGGATATCGTTTTGATCTGAATATGTTTGGATCAAAACCGTGCGCAACATCTTCAATAATATGAAGACTGTGTTTATTGGCAAATTCTATTAATTCCTTTCTATCTGTTGGTGTGATTCCAAAGGTATGCTGGATGAGCATGGCCTTTGCTTTGCTTGTGTATTTATTTTTCACATCCTTGATGCTCATCGAAAAATCTGACGAGTTTACGTCGACATATACTGGTTTAAATCCTAGCTCTAAAATGGGAAGAACGACCGCTTCACAGGTGAATCCTTGGACAAGTATCTCGTCCCCCTTTTTCAACCCAAGAGAGCTGAGGTATTGATAGAGTGCTGCGCGCCCGGTGAGAAAAAAGAAGATTGAGGAATCAGAAGAAAAAAATCGGGTTTTGAGACGTCGTTTAAGGTTATTTATTTCTTTTCCTTTTCGCCATCTCCATGGCTGAAAAAAAAGTCTGAAAGCGAGCATGGCATCGCTTTTCGTTTCGTTTAGTGCAAAATCTATAAAAATCATAGTGCTCTCCCCTACTGATAATGCGTACTTCCGTTGACAGTTTCAGGTATGAGTTGTTTCAAAATTGGCTTTGAAAATGACCCTTCTATAAGCAGAAGTGATTTTTCATCAAGAATATTTCTTATCTGTTTTTCCATGCTTGAGACGTCGTTAAATGTATTTATTTGCACGTTGCTCTTAATTGTATGAAATAATTTGTCGGTTGTAAAAAGTTCTATATTTGTTTCATTCAGTTTCTGAAGTATCGACGCATACGACTCCCTCTTCTCTACTCCAAGCTCAATAATTCCCTGTGTCATTATTATTTTTTTCGTATGATTAAATATCCTCATCACATCTATTGCAGCCAGAAATCCATTGAGGTTTGAATTTACTCCATCGTGAAGAACCAGCGAGTTGTTTGGTCCGATATGTTTTGATAATTTGCCGTTGAGTGGCGTTATTTTTGATATCTGCTTTTCAATTGTTTGAGTGTCGATCCCAAGGTCAGATGCAATGGCGATTGCGGGGAGGATATTTTCGAGCGAATGAATACCAAGAAGTTGCGAGGAGATATGAAATATTTTGTCATGGTAGTGAACGATACCTCGCGTTCCTTCCGTCGAGGATGAGGTTTGTATCAACTTGATATCTGCATCTTTTGAAGTCCCAAATGTGACCGCTTGTATGTGAGAAAGGTTCACCTCATTTTCCGTAACTGAGTCGAAGTTCACATATGCTTTACTATGTTTTGTAAGCGAAACAATCGGAGACGTTTCTTCTTTCACGAGCGCTTCTCTACTCCCATATAGATCGACGTGTTGATTGCCAAGTCCTGTGAGGATACTATACTTGAATGGTATATATGATGCGGCAGTTTTGAGTTCTCCTGTGCGATATGCGCCAAGCTCAATAATACATATTTCGGTTGAAGGTTTAAGTAGTCGAAGTATAGAGAGTGCGATCCCTACATCGGTATTCATATTTTTGGGTGTTTTTGCAACCTTGAATTTCGAAGACAAAACTTGAGTAAGATATTCTTTGGTGCTTGTTTTACCATACGATCCTGTGATACCAATAAAAATAGCTTTTGATTGTTGTACCTTTTTTATTGCCCGAAAACGAATGATTGATCGAATGATGGTTGAGGGTATACTTGTGACAAAAACTCCAATACTTACAAACATAAATGAAGTAAAGGGCGCAAGGAAAAACATTTTTGCGAGGATATCAAATACATTCTTCTGTTCAAATGAATATAAAAATAG
>PFSC01000103.1 GCA_002788865.1 Candidatus Roizmanbacteria bacterium CG_4_9_14_0_2_um_filter_39_13 | reverse complement strand
AATATCTGACGGTCATCTTTACGAGGTCTTCCGCCTATTGTAAAGTCCTGCCTGGGTAGAAGTGGTTCAATGATTGACCACTGTTTATCTGATAATTTTCTCATATACCTATCAGACTACTACTAGAAAGCTCCAGTTGTCAAGGTTTAGAGATGAGTTCTAGACAAGCTGATGACACAACTTGATCTTCATGATGCGACACTGGTTGGTCATTCGATGGGAACAGGTGAAATAATGAGGTACTTGAGTACCTATGGTTCCGAACGGGTGAAAAAAGCGGTATTTATTGCCCCGATCCCACCATTCCTTTTAAAAACGACAGATAATCCCGAAGGTGTGGATCAAAGTGTCTTTGATAAAATCATGCAAAGTATTACCACAGATCGTCTTGCCTACCTGTCAAAGTTTCTTGCAGATTTTTACAACCTCGACGTCAATCTGGGGAAGCTCGTCAGTAAAGAAGCTGTTCAATTTAATTGGAATACTGCAGCCACAGCTTCTCCCGCAGGTACACTGGCTTGTGTCACCGCTTGGCTCACTGATTTTCGCAAAGATTTAGCCAAAGTCGATATCCCCTCTCTCATTATTCAAGGTGATGCAGACCGAATTCTCCCTTTTCTCGCTACAGGTAAACGCATGCACGAAGCTATGAAGGGTAGTCGATTGGTAGTGATAAAGGACGGATCGCATGGTATTCCTTGGACACATGCAGAAGAAATAAACCGCGAGTTGCTTGATTTCCTCAAATAGTAAAAACTACTCATCATTTTTCCTTCAACACATAATATGTTGCCCTTCCTTTGGCGCGCCTTTCAATCAATCCAAGCTCGATAAGTTTTTGAAAATCCAGTGCTCGAGTTGCTTTTGCTCGACGCGTGAGCTTTGTATAATCATCTTCCACAAAATATTGATGAAGCTATGATTAAATATCTGTTATCATGGAAATATGACATCTCTAAATGCTTTATTTAACGAAGGAGAACATCTTCCATTAATACCTAGTAAATTACTTAGATCGTTTTCATTTATTTCAACTGACCCTAAGATAAGGTCGGGATGGCCTCATATTAAAAATACAAGGGTATTGGTAACCGACATTTTTAGAGCACAAGTTAGAGGGAATACAATTGAATCTATGGTAAAAGATTTTAAAAGCATGGGAATAAAAATCAATAGCGAAGCACTAGAAGAAGCATATAAATTCACTCTTGAATGGCTTCATTATCTTAATGAAAAAGAAAAAAACAATACTTCGTAATAAACCTTTCTTTTCACACGATGAGAATTTAGAATTTCTCAAAATGAACAACCCTGTGCCAAGAGCACAGGGTATCAAAGACTACAACAGTCGTAACTGCATATCTTCTGGCTTCTTTCCCT
>PFSC01000164.1 GCA_002788865.1 Candidatus Roizmanbacteria bacterium CG_4_9_14_0_2_um_filter_39_13 | reverse complement strand
TAGTTTAAGTCTATCGTAATTTATCGTCTTAATTTACGGGACCAGTATAGTTTTCCCTGCAAACTGAAGCGTTGGTGCTACAATTTTTCCGGTAATAATACTATTGACATCTGCTTGTTCTATTGCTTGGTTTTCAGATAAAAGTAGGTATCTACTCAATGCAGAAGTCACTATCCATCCAGATAATACAGCAACACGATCAGCCAATAATACAACCGCTTCAAAAGCTGGAGCTTTAATGCCGTCCAATCCTTCAGGAGCCAATGTTTCACGAAGCTGACGTTGAGGAGATAAACCTTTGCTGTTAACCTCTTGTGCCTTTGATTTAATCAAGCCTGGAAGATTTTCGGATAACTCCGTGCGGAGATTTGCAAATGTTTCCGGATTTCGAGCCCACTGCAATACCGCATGTGCAAAAATTCCTACCGCTCTTGATTCGAGATTTTTTCGTGTTTCTCCAGCTTTATCAATGATCGTTTCTTGTGCGCGAGTTGTGTGAATTTTTACTGAATCTGTTACTTTTTGAACATGTGGGACAGCAGCACTTATTGCAGCACTTATTGCAGCAGTTTTTGCAGTCGACACCGTAGCTTTTGGATCGTTTTTTGCAGATGCAATTGTCGCTCGTACTTGAATCAGTTGATCATGAGTTTGAGCTTTAAACTTCTCAGTTTTTTCTCGAAAGTCGGACAGCCGCGCATTTTCATCAAGCGCTTTACTTACTCTCGCTTTTGCCTCTGTTTTAGCTTTCCCAGCGGCAACTTTTGCACGATCAACACCACGACGAGCTAAATTCACTACTCCAATTCCTGTTTTTCTTAAAAGTCCAGCAACCTGTTCTTTTTTCATATGGAGTATATTTTACTATAAGATATGAAAAATTCAACAGTATTTTTGAGATCCTTCTTTAAGAGCCTGTTTGGAAACTTGGTTTTTCCCTTCATTTTGTCGTCATGCTGGCCCGCCCAGCATCTGTTTTCGATTCTGGACGCGCTCAAAGGTTCGCTTGCCAGAATGACAATCTGTATTTTCCAAACAGGCTATAAAACAATATTCTTGCTCTTCAGTGCTGTTTCAAAAGATAATGGCATCAAATTCGAAATACTTTTGATCAATGCGTCGAGACTCTGTTGTTGTAAGCCTGGCACCATCTGCTTCGCCAGTTGCTCTGATGCGCATAGACGTATGTTTTTTAGTCTCGACAGTAGATTTATGGGTTGCCGACCTGATTTTGTCTCTTGAAAATAATGATGAACGGTATCATCGTAAGAGAGTGTTTGAAAATCTCATAGTAAGATGAGTAAACTGAGAGGATATG
>PFSC01000083.1 GCA_002788865.1 Candidatus Roizmanbacteria bacterium CG_4_9_14_0_2_um_filter_39_13 | reverse complement strand
TCAGGTCGGGGATGACACAAAATAATAATTGATATATTATGATACAGTTTTGTCAAAGACCGTGAACTCTTACATTTGAAGTAATACATAGCAAATTTAAATTTATAAATTATAATAACGTATGTGTGGAATTTTTGGATATCTTGGAACAAAAAATACTGCAACTTCAATGATTCTCGATGGACTCAAAGCTCTTGAATATCGGGGGTATGACTCCTGGGGAGTTGCGATAAAAAAAGAGGATGGAACACTTTTTGTACAAAAACATATAGGTAAAATTGGCAATGCCAGGATTCCTTCATTTCATTCGCATATCGGCATTGGACATACAAGGTGGGCAACTCATGGCGGAGTGACAGAGGCAAATGCACACCCTCATATCGATTGCACAGGAAAAGTTGCAATAGTACACAACGGCATCGTAGAGAATTTTGAAGGGCTAAAACTGGATTTACAAAATAAGGGTCATAGATTTTCATCTGAAACAGACTCTGAAGTGATTGTACACCTTATAGAAGAAATCCAAAAGACCCAGTCAGATTTGACAATCGTTATGCAAAAACTACGCTCAAAGATCTCTGGAATGAATGCTTTGATAGCTTTTTTCCCAGAAGATGAGTCGTTTTATATCATTAAGAATGGATCGCCTATTGTTGTTGGTTCTGTGGATGACGATTATTTTATTGCTTCAGACGCTTCAGCAATTCTTCCCTATACAAATAACGTATATTTTTTGGAAGACAATGAAATGCTTCATATTTCTCAATCTGGAATATCACTTTTTGACAACCTTGGTGCAAAGAAGATAGCTAAGTTCACAAAGCTATCGTATTCTGCAAAATCAGCTGAAAAAGGAGAATACAAACATTACATGATTAAAGAAATATTAGAACAACCGAAAGTATTAAAGAATATTATTGATACGCAAACACATGAGATTGAAATAGCTGCAGATCTAATCAAACATGCGTATGGTACCTATCTGATCGGCTGTGGCACTGCTTCGTATGCTTGTCTAGCAGGAACATATCTATTTTCCAAGATAGCCAAACGTCATATCAATTTTGCCATTGGATCTGAGTTTTCGTATCTAATCGACTTTTTGAAAGAGAACTCTTTGGTATTTGCACTTTCTCAATCTGGCGAAACGATCGACACAATCGCAAGTGTCAAAAAAGCTATTAAAAGAAAATCCAAACTCCTCTCCCTCACTAACTCTGAAGGTTCAACACTGTATCGAATGTCCGATACAAACCTCCTTCTTCATGCAGGAACTGAAAAAGCAGTGGCTTCTACCAAAGCATACACTGCTCAAATTGTCTATCTCTACTTGATCGCACATCAACTTGCTGATTCACTTGATGACGGGAAAAAACACGTTACTCAAGCCATCCATACAATTAAAAACCTCATTGAGCAAAAATCTAAAATTGAACTTCTTGCAAAAGAAATCGCAAAACACAAAAGTATTTTCATTCTTGGAAGAGGGGTTTCCTATGCAGCTGCGCTCGAGTCTGCACTCAAAATTAAAGAAGTATCATATATTCATGCCGAAGGTTTTGCAGCAGGAGAGCTCAAACATGGAGTGATCGCACTTATTGAAAAAGAGACTCCAGTCATATTATTTAACCCTGAAGATGAGACATATGAAGATACGCTTTCTGCAGCACACGAGGTGAAGGCGCGAGGCGCACATGTGATAGGTGTTTCAAGCAAAAATGACAAAGTGTATGATACCTTTATTGAAGTCAAAAATTGTGCAGATGCAACCATCATTCCTAATGTCGTCATTGCCCAGCTTTTGGGATACTATCTTGCTCTTGCCAAAAATCTTGACCCTGATATGCCACGCAATCTGGCAAAAAGCGTGACAGTAAAATAACTATTCTTCAAGTATTTTCTTTAGAAGATGGTACAGTTTTTTGATTTGCTTGAACTGTTCTTTTGAAGGTTTTGTGTCATATGTAGCTCCGCCCATCTCATAATCAAATAGTTTTTTATCAATCTTTCCTTTGGCGAGCGTATATATGAAAGCTAAAGAATATTTATATAACATGGGGATAAATCCATCTTTTTTCAGACGTCTCAAACTGACTTTCAGTTTGATATTTTTTAAATACTTTGTGGAAACACCTATTTTTTGTGCACGCTTAACAATGTCATGATCTTCTGATAAATAAATCGTTTCATCAAAACCATTCAGTTGTTCAAAAACGACCTTATGCATCACCATCGATCCCCCATTTGACATTGGCTGATTGATCTTTTGAGATAACTCGACTCCGTAGTTGATTACATTAAACAATATTTCATCTGAATAGGCTACACTATTCGGAACGAGGGTGAGTTGAAAAATTAAATATCGATACTCATCGATGCTCTGAAGTAACCGATCGATGCACGTACTTTCTATTTGAGAATCAGCATCAATAAAAAATAAATAGTCTTCTTTTGCCGTGCGTGATCCAAGATTTCGTTGATGAGAAACATTTGTGATATCAGACTCGACAATTGTCAATGGGAATGAATTGCTAAACTCAAGTGCCTTTTTTATGGTCTTATCCTTTGACTGAGCGTCAACAATGATCACTTCAAAGTTCTTGTTTGTTTGTTTTTGAAAATCTTTGAGAAGACGAGGAAGATCTCGTTCTTCATTCAATGTCGGGATGATGATGGAAATTTGCTTCTTCATGCATGTATTATACCAATTCTAAGAATGTAAATTATTCATGTACAAACTGCTATAATAACCTCATGTCAGCTTTACAGGTTCAAAATCTCACCAAAAAATTCAAAAAATTTGTTGCGGTCGATGATATTTCTTTTGATCTCAAAGAGGGGGAAATTTTGGGATTATTAGGACCCAATGGGGCTGGTAAAACAACAACAATTCAAATGCTCTTAGGAGCGCTTACTCCTACATCGGGAACGGTGTCTTATTTTGGAAAAGATCTTGCGAAACATCGTACAGAGATTTTAGAAAAAGTCAACTTCTCCTCCACCTACACCAACCTCCCATGGCTTCTTACTGTGCGAGAAAATCTTACATATACCGCCTTCCTATATAATATACATGATCGAAAGGATAAAATCGATGAAATGATCATGCAGTTCCGACTTAAGAAACTCGAAAACCAGATTCTCAACGATCTTTCTGCAGGACAGCTCACACGAGTGAATCTAGCCAAAGCATTTATCAATAATCCTCAGGTTTTACTTTTGGATGAGCCAACCGCAAGTCTCGACCCAGAAACTGCGCATTTTGTGAGAGAATATATTCTCTCACAGCGTTCTAAAAACAATATTTCGATCATTTTCACTTCACACAATATGTTTGAGGTAGAAGAAATATGTGACAGAGTTTTGATAATAAAAGAGGGAAAAATACTAGCAGACGATATACCCACGAATCTTGCAAAAACAATCAAGTCTACAACGGTATCATTTTACTTTGAGGAAGAAAATAAAGAGCTATTTATCGACTACTGTGTAGAAAAGAATATTTTGCACAATCTCACTAGAAATAAGATTGCAGTACAGATCCCGGAGGAAGATATTCCCAAATTTTTGGGGGGGATGATGCAAAGGAATATTCATTTTTTGGAGATTTCAATTGATAAACCCACCCTTCAAGATTACTTCATTCAGATGGCCCAAACTGGACAAGAAACTCATGATAAGTTTGAAACAATGATATGAATTTATACCGAATATACGGCATCACCTTGCGATATCTTTACCTACTTCGGCATAGTTATGACCGTGTAACTGATACATTTTATTGGGTGGTCATGGATATTATTCTTTGGGGATTTACGAGTTTGTTCTTCCGTCAGGCATTTACTGGAGATCCTAATCTATCAGCCAACTTGATCGGCGGACTTATTCTTTGGTATGTGGTGTGGCGAACACAGTATGAGATTTCGGTAAATCTTCTCGAAGAAGTCTGGAATAAAAACTTAATAAACATATTTGTATCCCCCATCACTTTTTCTGAATGGATTGCAGCTTTTATGATAAGTGGTGTGATCAAGGTTATATTTATGCTTGTCGTGGCATCTTTAACGGCATATTTCTTGTATGGAGTCAATTTCCTGGCGTATGGAAAATACCTTTATGTATTTATTCCTCTACTTATGATGAGTGGATGGACTGTGGGTTTTTTCATTTCGAGTTTTCTCCTTCGTTTTGGAACAAAACTTCAAACTCTTGCATGGTCATTTCCCTACCTCGTCAATCCATTTTCGGCAATCTTTTATCCTTTGAGCATCTTGCCCCTTATTGCTCAAAATATTGCACACTTTGTCCCGACTAGTTATGTGTTTGAGTCCGCACGCTCATTCATCAATACGGGAGTAGTGGATCCCATCATGCTCTGGAAGAGTTTGGGTTTAAATATTCTTTATCTCGTTATTGCAATGATCTTCATGAAGTTGAGCTTCCGAAAGGTGTTAGAAAAGGGGTTAGTGAAGTTGTATTAATCAGATCTCCCTTCCAGAAGGGAGTACCCTGAACCGTGTCCTGAGCTTGCCTGCAGTGAGCTTGTCGAATCTGTCGAAGGACTCTGGTTTAGGGGGAGGGATATTGTTTTTCAAATATTCTTCTCAAGATACTCCATTATTTCTTCAGGACTATCTGAAGAAAAACACATATCTTCAAACGAATACGGTAAAAATCCTTCTTTGTTCATATGCTCAATTTGAGAAATAAGTCCATCCCAGAATCCATCGATAGAAAGAAATGCGATAGGTTTGTTGAGAAGGTCTAATTTACGCTTTGCGATCACTACGGTAATTTCATCTAATGTTCCTGTACCGCCGGGAAGGGCAATAAATGCATCTGAATGATCAATAAACATTCTCTTTCGTTCAGCCACATCTTCTCCAATATATTCCTCATCTGCGCCTTTTTTCAGCTTCCATGCAAATTCTTTTGATGATATTGCAGTAATATAGCCATCCAAAGATTTAGCTACATCTGAAGCTTCATTCATCAGACCAGTGTTCGTACCACCATACACAAATCCATACCCTGCCTCAACTGAAAGTTTTACGAGTTCAAGCGATGGGTCGGTATACTTTTTAACAAGATCATTTGCAGAAAGGAAAAAGGCAATTTTTTTCATACGTAATAAGTGTAACATCCCCCACCCTTCGGGCACCCCCTTCATAAGGGGGACCCGTCCCTCTGGGGAGATTAATACTTCTTTATAGCTGTCAAATTCATAGCATTTTTATCTGGATATGCCCATGCTCGTTCAAATACCTCAAACGATACATGTTGACCTTTGTGAGATGGTAATCCTGGATCATTGAGAAGGTACCCATCCTCATCATAATCATATACCAATACAAAGTGTCCAGAATAACCCTGTTCATTATTTAACGCTTTTTGATTTACATTACATACTATCAGATAATCATCTTCTAACTTTTGTTGAATATCGGTATGAGAGGGAATTTTTATTACAAGACTAATCCTGTCGTGATTTATAAACTGATCAGCTAACACTTGTCCTTGTGCTAAGTCTGCATGTGTAGCTTGTTCATCAGCAACTTCTTTCCCAAAAGTCTTTAAAAAATAATCGTACCCTTCCTCATGAAATACTTGAAAGTCAAAGATGCTCATACTTTCAATGCGAATATCTTTGCCTGCCAACCATACGTATCCTGCCATCGGCCACGTCCACATTCCTACTTTTTTCTGAGTTAAGACGTCTAGCTCATCCCACGAATAGCTCTCATCAGGCCAGTATGTTTCAGCTATCATTTTAATAACTGCTTGAAAACAATGCGTGTTGTCTTTGGTATTTGAGTAGAATGGTGGAGGTATTTTTTTCATATTCCTAAAAGGGGACCTATTCTCATTTGGATAATGACACTTCTTGAAATGCTAGTTAAATAGGGTACCGCATTAGTCATGTTCACTTTTATCCTCAACATGAACCACTTCAAGTTCTTTTGAATCCCGCTCCCGTTTGCTTCGTCCGATCATACCGATATCAAAATCACTTCGCTTACCACCCGTTTCTTCATTTGAAACATACATCATAATCCCTGGATAATCTCCAGTGACTACCCATCCTTTGATTTCCGGAATTCTTGTGACTTCAAAATCTTCCGATGGTGTACCAGGTACCACCAATCCATGCTCACGAAGAATTTTTTCAGCCTGTTCTTTAACATTTTTCGTCCGTTCCAACAGCATCATACAAGTACCATGCCTGAACAATACCCATCTGACCGATTGGTTTATGATGATTTTTTTGTAAATATGTATCAAATCCATGATGTAAGAGTTCACACTCTTTGACAAAACTGTATCATAATATATCAATTATTATTTTGTGTCATCCCCGA
>PFSC01000056.1 GCA_002788865.1 Candidatus Roizmanbacteria bacterium CG_4_9_14_0_2_um_filter_39_13 | reverse complement strand
TTGTATTAAGCAAGTTGATATACACTCAATATAAGTAGTGTATTATAATAGTTTATCAAAGTCAAACCAATATGGCAAATACAGTTAGCGAAAACATTCGCAAATTGCGAATCAAAAAAGGAATTTCACAAGATCGCCTTTCAAAAGACGCTGATTTGGCGTTAAATACCGTTGTAAAGATAGAAACAGGCGAAAGCCCGAATCCTACTGTTGATACATTAGAAAAACTAGCCAAAGCCCTCGGCGTGCCGGTGGCGGAATTATTTAAATAAAGTTATGGATAATTTTTCGCAACAAATTAAAACTGATGAGCTACGAGAATGCCAACGAGAGGCATATTCCAAAATTCTTGAGCATTTTTCAAAGCCACAAGCGGAAAGGAGCATACTTGTCCAGCTACCAACTGGAACAGGAAAAAGCGCTCTTATTGCAATTGCTCCGTTTGGTCTAGCCAAGAAAAAAGTTTTAGTGCTGACACCAAATGTTAAGCTCGCAAAACAGATCGAATCAGATTTAGATATTATAAATAACACATCAGGGAACATTTATAAAAAACTTAGTTTGATAGAAACGAGTACTTTGAGTACGCTTGAACTCTATGTTTTAAGACTAGAGGGAACAGTTAGCCAAAGCGATATTGCCGAACATCAAATTTTGATCGCTAATTATCAGCAGTTACAAGATATAGAAAAATGGTTTAAGAACGAGAAAGAATCGGTTGATTTAATTATTATTGACGAAGCACATCATCAAGAGGCAAATACTTATCAAGAAATAATTAAATTTTTTGATAAGTCAAAAATTATTGGTCTGACAGCAACCCCCTTTCGTTCAGACGGCAAAAAAGTTGAGGGTAATATTATTTATAAATACCATTTTCACGAAGCGATCAAGGATGGCGTGATTCGAAATATAAAAATCATCAATGTTTCCCCCCAAGAAGTAGAGCTATCTTTTACAGATGACGGCTCTAAAATTTATTCTCTCGAACAAATTTTAGAGCTCAAAGATGAGGCGTGGTTCAATAGAGGTATCGCATTGTCTCCCGATTGCTGTGGTTCAATTGCTCAAAAAGCTAAAGAAAAGTTGGAGGAACTAAAAGCAGAGTTTCCAAACACTAAACATCAAATAATCGCTTCAGCGATTAGCAAACGCCACGCACGGGAATTTGTTAAGCCCGCTTTTGAGAAACTTGGTTTGAAAGTTGGACTGGTAAGCTCGGATGCCCAAGACATGGCAACGAATGACAAAGTTTTTGATGATTTGAAGTATGGAAAAATTGAAGTAATAATTCATATTGGTATGCTTGGCGAGGGCTTTGATCACCCGCCACTTGGAGTCGCTGCAATTTTTAGACCATACAAGAGCTTAAATCCGTTCATTCAATTTCTTGGACGAGTTATTAGACGAAATGATGAAACTTCCCATTGCTTTGTTGTATCTCATATAGGATTAAACCAAATTAAACGATTCCAAGAATTCAAGATGTTTGATTATGAAGATCAAAAATTTTTGGAGGAACTTTTTACAGAAAAAGATGCGGACGATAGTTTTGTAAAAGACGGAAACAAGTTGGGCGAGAAAAGGGATTCTGAAGAAGAACAGTTATCAATTCGAGAGGTTGGAGATGATGTTGTAAATTTCGAGTCCCAATTCCTTTCACCAGAGCAAGGAATAGAAAAATTGGTCGGACAAGTTAAGCAACTTTCACCGGAAGAAAAGAAGAGTTTTTTTGAAAAATTCGGAATAGATGTTGCGGATACAGAATTATCTGTTGGGAAAAAGGTAAAACGAATAAAACCAGTTGATAAAAGAAAGGCCTCTCGTAATTTACTCAATGAGAAAGAAAAAAGTATAACTGTTGATATACTAAAGAAGTTATCCTTAAAAACACACGACCGAAATTTTAATCCTCTTTATACCAACCTTGCGTGGGTGAAAAAGAAGGTAAGTAAAGAGGTCAATAAAAAGTTATCGATCAAAAAGAATCAAAGGAAAACAATAGACAATACTGCTTTTGACGGAATTGAAAAGAACGGATTACTCAAGGATGTTTCAAGTGAGTGTTTACAGTATTTTCAAAATAAATTGAACGAAAAATAATTATGGCAAAAGATTATTCAAAACTTGAAAAAGACGACTTGCTCAAAGTCATTGAAAAACTGGAATCCCGAAAAAAATACGGGCTAATTTGGGACGAGGAAAAAACCAAAGAGCAATTTGAAAAGGAATCGGAAAATGCCTTACCTGTTTTGAAAGAAGTTAAGAGCAAAGAAATCAAAACCGATCCGAAAAAGCCGACCAATATTTTGATTGAAGGCGACAATTATCACGCTTTATCTGTTTTGAACTACACCCACCAAGGCAAAATTGATGTTATCTATATTGATCCGCCGTATAACACGGGGAATAAAGATTTTAAATACAATGATAATTTTGTAGAAAAAGATGACACATATCGGCATAGCAAATGGCTTTCTTTTATGAGCAAGAGGTTGCGACTTGCTAAAAATTTATTGAAAGAAGATGGCGTAGCATTTATCTCTATTGATGACAACGAAGCATCACAACTTAAATTATTGTGTAACGAAATTTTTGGAGAAGATAACTTACTCGATGTTTTTTACATTCAAGTAAGATATGCAGGCAAATCTTTAAACGAAAAAGATAATTTCCAAAAGTTAATAGAACAAGTCTTTATATACGCAAAAAATAAATATCTTTTTACTCCTAACAAACCATCAACGGAATATAATACCGATACCTTTAAATTTAAAATAATAGAAAAGGTAAATGGTGAAGAAATAACTTTGGGAAAGAAAAAGGTTGTTATTTTTAAGCCAGGCCAGTATGAAATAACAGAGGAAAAACCAAATATAAATTTATTGAAGGGAACTTGGGCAAGTGGAAGTGTTTTGAAGGGAAATACTTCGGGGAAATTTTTTCATAATTATATAGAAGATAGAAAAAACATAGATGGCCTATGTGTTCTCTATAAAGTTTATGGAATTGGTGAAGATGGAATAGGATACAGATATTTTACCGGACCAAAAAAAGAAACGGCAACAAAAGGTTTATTTTATTCTGGCATACCGCTTATTAGGCGAGCTGAAATTGAAAGTGGTAATGGTTCACAAAAAGAGTCGCCTATTATAAATTTTTACGACTTTAGTGGTGATTTTGGAAATATTAGACATGAGGGCGGAATGGATTTTAGAAGTGGTAAAAAACCAACGCGGTTATTAAAAATGCTTATCAATCTACATAAAAATAAAGATGTTAGTGTTTTAGATTTTTTTGCTGGGTCTGGCTCAACTGGTCACGCGGTGCTTTCATTGAATGAAGATGATGATGGGAATCGTAGTTTTTTACTTTGTACGAATAATGAAGAAAACATTTGTACCGATGTTTGCTATCCAAGAATAAAAAATGTTATAAAAGGACATCAATCTGTCGAAGCTATTGCCGGAAACTTAAAATACTACAAGACTGCTTTCGTCAAAAATTCCATTAGCCGAGATGATTTGAAAATGCGGATTACTCGAGAATGTACAGAAATGATTTGTTTGCGAGAAGGAATTTTTGATGAAGTGAAAGCCAAACCCGATTATCATATTTTTGAGCAAAACGGCAGAATTATGGGCGTGTATTATTCTATGGAACGGGACAGCTTGGCGCAGTTAAAAAAGGAGCTGGACAAAATGGAAGGTGAAAAGATTTTGTACTGCTTTACTTTTGATCCGTTGGGACTGGATAAAAACGATTTTGCCGATTGGCAGGGCGTGAGTTTGGAACCGATTCCACAAAAAATATTAGATATTTACGAGCAAATTTATGAATATTAATCTTAAAAATTATCAAGAAAAAGCGGTCGGCGAACTTATCGCCACTTTCAAAACACTTCTTACGAAAGAGGAGCAAAAGAAAGTGTGCGTTTTCCAAGCGCCAACAGGAAGCGGTAAAACTTTGATGACCGCCAAGTTTATTGAAGAAATTATCAGAGAAGTGCCAGAAATGGACTTGTGTTTTGTTTGGATAAGTATTGGCAAAGGCGAACTACATTTGCAAAGCAAACATAGCTTGGAGCGAGTATTTGGCGGAGCGCCAAGAGTATCGCTCGTAGAAGAAGAATTTACTGGCGGTCGCGAAAGAATCGTCCGCAACGAGGTTGTGGTGGTGAATTGGGAAAAATTGCGAAGCAAAGAGCGAGAAACTGGCGATTGGAAAAATATTTTGATGAAAGACGGTGAAAAATTGAATTTTCGTGATGTGCTTTCCAAAACTCGCGAACAGCGAAAAGTCATCATGATAATTGACGAAAGCCATATCGGCGCGACCGCCGAGCGAACCAATGAATTGCGCGACGAGATAAACGCTGATGTGATTTTGGAAATGAGCGCCACGCCGAGAATTACGCCCGACCCAAGAGATTTGGCGCGCGGAACGGCTGGCTATGTTTTCGTTGAGCCAAAAGATGTGATTGACGAAGGCATGATCAAGAAAGAATTGATTATCAACGAAAAAATTGACGAGATAACTGACGACGAGGCGGATTCGCAAGAAGTTGTTTTGCAAACGGCGTATAAAAAACGATTGGAACTGAAAAAACTTTTTGAAAAAGAAAATGCGAATATCAATCCTCTTGTTTTGGTGCAGATACCGACTGCCGAAGCTGGCGAAGACAAAATAAAAGCGGTGAGAAAGTTTTTGGCGGATAAGGGCATAACTGAACGAAAAGATGGGCAAGGCAACGGCAAGCTCGCCATTTGGCTATCGGAGCAGAAATCGGAAACTTTGGATTGGGTGTCCGAGCCAGACAACGAAATTGAATTTTTGATTTTCAAACAAGCGATTGATACGGGCTGGGATTGTCCGCGCGCACATATCTTGGTGAAATTCCGCGAATCGCACAGCGAAACTTTTGAAATCCAAACTGTCGGGCGTATTTTGCGTATGCCAGAGCAAAAGCATTATGCCAGTGAGGACTTGAATCGCGGATATATTTATACCAATGTTCAAAGTATTATTGTCAAAAAAGAAGAATACAATCCGAATATCATCAAACATTTGAAAGCCGTCCGCAAAGAAGTATATAAACCGATCAAATTGATTTCATACTATAAATCGCGCGCGGACTACGGCGATATTACTTCCAGTTTTTCGGCTGTGTTTGAAAAAATGGCGTGCGAACATTTTGGCTTGAAAGGCGACCATACTTTATTTACTCAAAATGTTGCAAAAGTGGAAAAGGAAGGCGTGATTCTGGATGTAAAGAAATATCAGCAAGATATAATCGCCAACGCCAAAATTGAAGGCACGACTTTTGACGAGATTGAAGGCAAAATTGATTCCGCCGCGCGCGCTCGCCTGACGATTGCTGGTAATGACTTGCAGGCATTGTTTGAGCAGATTATTAAAGAACGCCTCAGCTCGTTTAAAAATGTCAAAAGGTCTGTGCCTGCGGTGAAAACGGCGATTTATACATGGTTTAGAAAATATCTCGGATCAAAAGTATGGCCAGAGGAAATGATATTGGTGCAAATGGTTCTGGCACACAACGGCAACAGAAAGCAGTTTGAAGAAATTTTGGCGAGCGCGATTGAGGCATACAAAGCTGTCCGCGAAAAAGAAATTTTGAAGCGCGTGGAAGAAAGCGAGCAATTTTACGATTTTGAAATTGCCAAAGAGAGCTTTTTCAATCAGCACACCGACGAACGCGTGGAGCATGAAAAATTTGTTTATGAGCCATGCTATTTGTCCGCTTCTCGCCTTAATCCAGAAAAGAATTTTGAAAAGTTTTTGGCGGAAAATAGCGACAAAATAGTTTGGTGGTGGAAAAATGGCGAAAACAAACAAGATTATTTTGGCGTTAAATACGAATACCCCGTCGGAGTGATTCATACTTTCTACCCTGATTATCTCGTGCAATTAGCTGACGGACGAATTGGAATTATTGAAACGAAAGATATGGGAGATCGCGACGGCGGAAACTATACAAAAGCTAAAGCGGAAAAATTGCAGGAATATATCAAAGAGCAGAAAGGCAAAAAACTTTTCGGTGGTATTGCGATTGAAAAAAGCGACGGCTGGAAGATAAATCAAAAATCGGTGTATGATTGGGATAAGTGCGAAAAGAACGATTGGAGTGATTGGGAGAAGTTGAAATTTTAGTCCGCCGAAAAATCCGTTCGTCCGAAAGTTTTGGGAGCGAAGCCCAAGCAGGCGGGCAAAAAGGAAGAGGGTTGGGGGGAAGGAATTTTTGTCCGACTGCTTCCGTTCCCGTTCCGTTTGAGCAAAGGAAAAGCGGAAGGGGGGTTTGGGGGGAATTCCGCTTTTCCTTTGCGAAATCAAATTGTGGACAGCCCCGTCATCTGCCTGAATACTTGGAAGGCAGAACACCGCAGAAAAATACTCTTTTCATTAAAAGAAGAAAAAATCGGGCGCGCG
>PFSC01000073.1 GCA_002788865.1 Candidatus Roizmanbacteria bacterium CG_4_9_14_0_2_um_filter_39_13 | reverse complement strand
TCGTTATTGTTTTGACTTTTCATAGTTTCCTAAGTATGATAGTATTAGTATGGGTGCTTATCTAACCCTTCATAAATATGATAACAAATAAAATAAAAGTAGTCCAATTGAAAATGAGGGAAGCCCGCTTTTGACCAGCCCCGCAGTAGCGGGGCAAAGATAAAAAATTCCAATTTGCGCTTAAAATCGGCTGGCGAGCCCGCGTAGCGGGCGAGCCAATGACTTCATTTCCTTACTGGCGGAGGGTACAGGATTCGAACCTGCGGACGGTTTTAATCGTCACGGCTTAGCAAGCCGCTGCATTACCACTCTGCCAACCCTCCTATATTAGTCATTAGCTATTTGCTAATAGCTATTAGCTGAAAACTACTATAGACTGATAAGTCTCCCATCAAAATAATCTAATAGCAAATAGCTAACCGCTAGTAGCTAAAATACGTGCCCCGAAGAGGAGTCGAACCTCCACGCCCTTGCGAGCACACGCTTCTGAGGCGTGCCTGTCTGCCAATTCCAGCATCGGGGCAACTTGCTCCGTCACTTATTTTATCATACTAATTCATCCTCATAATCCTTTTGGATCAGCCAAAGCTGATTTCCCGAATCAGAATATGCGTACCCTTTCCTATCAAGCCACCACGTTTGCACTCGTTTAAACAACAGCTCAAGTAATATTATACGTTTGGATTGATGCTTTGATCCTTTGATCTTTTGATTATTGGCAGTAAGTATGTGAACATTTGGGAAATAGTTCACGATCCAGCGATTTTTGACCAATAATGCTTCATGTATATTATTTTGATTGATGATCCCTTGTAGCTGCAGTATTTCGTGACCGATATATTCTGTCTGCTTTTCTTTACGAAGGGTCAATCCGTCTTCTGCAAAAAAAAGATTGAAGCAGAGCTTCTTGCCAATACGAGGAACACATACTTTCAATAGATGCTTGTAGAGAAGAAGTATGAATCGTGTTTGCCAAATAGCTCCTGACTTTGTGATGACAAAGACGTCGATATCGCTTTCTGATGAGATACATTTCATGCTCAGAGAACCCGATATTCCAAGGTAACTAACTGTTGGAATTATGCCAAGCGGTCGAAGAGCAAAAACCGCAGCTTTAAACAATATTTCACCATATTGAAGTTTGGAACTTGCTTCGTTACATATATGCGGAAATGTACTTAATGCATATCGATTTTCTCCATTAATATTTCTTTTGAATACAATATTTTTATCTACTAATTTTTGCAGATTGTCGGCCATGGATATCTTTTTATTTTTTTTTGATAAAAATGTATGGATTTCCTGCTCCGTTGGAGGATATGAAAACTGAGAGAAGTAGTTCAATACGAGCATAATAGATTCATTCATGATAAAGTTTACCGAAAATATTTTTGAAGAAAAACCTGCCATACAAACTGCCAAATTCGTAGTTGTCTCCTCCACCTCCACGGTTCACGAACCAGACGGAACAACCATTCAAAACCTATTTTGCGCATCAGGACAGGAGCTCTCGATATATTTCCAACCGCAAAATCAAATCCACCCCCAACTCCCATGCAAATAATTCCTGCAAATTCCCTTTTGTGACGCGAAAAAAACTTTTCCTGGTCAGGTGAACCAAACGCTGAAAAAACGATTTGTGGCTTGTAGTCAGCTACATATGTGAATATGTGCTCCATTTCAGCAGCACTTGGTTTTCGAACATTCCGAAACCCTTCCATCCCCGAAAATTGCATTTGGGGGAATTTTTGTTCGTAGCACTTCGCGAGCTCTTCTGCTAGATTCGATCTTCCACCCAAGAGCAGTACACGAAGACCCGATCGATCGAGGTATTTGAGCATGATTTCCATAAAATCGGACCCTGCCACTCTCTCACCCGTCTCAATTCCCAAGAAAGCGCATCCCAGAGCGACACCTGTACCATCAATGAGCTGTATATCGCCTTCTGAAAGGATGTTTCGAAACTCCTCATCATGTACCCCGATCATAATATTTTCAGGATTCAATGATACTATGTGAAAAAATGAGTATGGGTTATGTATGTATTTTTCAACTTTCTCTAGGATATTTGTTTTTGATTGTTTTTTTATGGCAGTTCCAAGAAGTGTATGCGTGTTCATGAGTATGTTGAATTATAAGCTATATGTATTTTGATATGTTTTCTAGTTTGTACAAATAAATTAAATTACAATTATTATTGTAGTAAAAGAATAAAATGAGTTTTTAACTATAATTTTCAAACATGTAACTTTATTACTATATTTGAATTATTTCTTAAAATAATTTTCGTACAATTACCTTTTAAAGAATAAGTTCCATACCTCACATATTATAAGTTATATATCTCCAGTACAATATTATTATTCCAAATTCTATATTCCATATTCCAGCTACTTGCTACATTGTCATACTGATCCGCCGACTGGCGGAGAAGTATCCATGCGTTGATGCGCTCTGGATTCTTCGGTCTCCGCCAGCTGGCGGATCTCTCAGAATGACAGGGTGCGACTAGATTCCCTATTCCCTATTATCGAATCGCCTTTTTATAACTATCCAGATTTTCAATCGCCATCCCAATCCCTCGTATCACACAGAAGAGTGGCTCCTCTACAACAAACGACGGAACACCAGTATAGTACGTCACGTATTTGTCCAAATTTTTCAAAAGCGAGCTACCTCCCGAGAGAACGATCCCCTTTTCAATGATATCTGCGGCAAGCTCAGGAGGACTTTCTGAGAGCACTTCTTTGATCCCATCAATGATAAGTTTGAGTGGCTGTTGTAATGCTTCATTGATACTTTTTTCACCAACCATCATGACTCGTGGCAAACCAGACTGACTATCTCTCCCTTTCACCTCAAGCGTAGACTCTTTTAGCTCAGGATTTTCTTCAAGATCTTTGACATGCGCATTCCCTATCTGCATTTTGATATCCTCTGAAGTACGCTCTCCGATATGAAGATTGTGTTTCTTGCGCATATGCTCAAGAATTGCCTCATCAAGCTTTGTTCCTGCGGTACGAACGGTTTTGAATACCACAAGTTGACCGAGCGAAAGAATCCCAATCTCTGCCGTACCTCCTCCGATGTTTACGATCATATGACCAGATGGTTGAGAGATGGGTATTCGTGCTCCGATTGCTGCAGCCAAGGGTTCTTCAATGAGATACACATCCGAAGCGCCAGCTTGCTTGCATGCGGCAACTACCGCACGTTTCTCGACTTGGGATGACCCGCCGGGAATTGAGATCATGACCTCAGGCCAAAACACGCGACCTTTCAGAGCTTTTCGAAGGTAATAGGTGATCATTGCCGAAGTGGTCGTATAGTCTGCGATGACCCCCTCTTTCATGGGACGAGCCGCAACGATGGAGTTTGGCGTTCGACCGATCATCTCGCGCGCATCATTTCCTACTGCAAGGACTTGCTTGTCTTCCTGTGAATATGCGACAACTGTCGGCTCATTCAACAAGATCCCTTCTTTCACAACATATACAAGAGTATTGGCAGTTCCCAGATCGATACCAACTTTTTTTTTAAACCACATATGAAGAATGAAATATTTTGATTATCATGGTAAGAGTTCAGGGTTCTTGACAGAAATATACCATACTATGTCATTGCGCCTGCCCGCCTCTGGAGGGAGGAGTGTAAACGACGAAGCAATCTCAATGCTATTTGGATTGCCACGCTCCATTTCATTTCGCTCGGGAATGACATGTGTGTCAAAGAGCGTGAACTCTTACTTATTATGACATGAATACTATTGTATAATATAAGCACTCAGGTTGAAAGATATGCGTAAAATTACCATATCATAATACACACAAACACTATCAAATCAGTACGAAATTTTGGGATGTACACATTCGCCCATATATGAAAGTAGTATTTAATACAACTAAAAATATCCTCCCTCACATCATCATTATCGCATTGTTTATCTTGATGCTTATTGGAGTGATCTCATATGCTCGCGGGTATCGATTCAATCTTCAAGAGGGTACAATTTCATCGACTGGTATTATTTCAATAAACTCTTCACCCAAAGGCGCAAAGGTATATATCAACGACGAGCTTCGTGGAGCAACCGATACAAATATCACTCTCCCCTATGGGCAGTACGATGTCGAAGTCAAAAAAGAAGGTTATTCAAGCTGGAAGAAAAGTGTCGTGCTCAAGGGTGAGATCGTGATGAGTTTGAATGCAGTCCTCTTTTCGAAAAATCCTTCCTTGACTCCACTTACTAATATTGGTGTAAATGCTGTTCATTCTGTCGGGAACACCGACAAGGTTATTCTGGTGAGCGAAACCGGAGATGCTGAACAAGATGGTATCTATCTCTTTGAGCCCAGTGGGAATCCTGTCACCCTGTTCCCACCACTCAAACTCCTTGTTCTTCGCTCGCTTGTTCCTGAGACAGTGAATTTTGCCTCAGCAGAATTTACCTATGGGCCACGGTATCGTCAGACAATTATCACTTTTTCAAACCCTGGAGAAGGGGAATTTGGCGATACGACAAAAAATATAGCAGTAGATGTCCCTGAAAAGATTTCCTACCTAATATCACTCGATGAAGAAAACCTGGAGCTTTTTGAAATCGCAACATCGATCGATGACATTATTGCCAAATGGCATGAAGAAAAAAATAAAGAGATGGTGAAAATTATCGAAACATTGCCAAAATCGTTTCAAAAAATCGCATCCGATTCCTTTCATATTATATCTCTTTCACCTGATGAGAAGCGAGTCATGTATCTTGCAAAGGATGATGCTTCACTCCCAAAGGTGATAGATCCGCCACTTATCGGAGCAAATCAGACGGAAGAAGAGCGTGATATCAAAGAAAATGGGCTATATATATATGACAAGAAGGAAGATAAAAATTACTTCGTTCCTATAGAAATTCCGTTCGAAAAAACTTCTGTAATCAAATCAAAAAAGGAGACGATCTCCGGAGCTCCTGGACTGCCAGATCTTGTGGATGAGGCAGTCGCGACACAAGTCCTTGATATGGTACGTTGGTATCCTACATCCGACTATATTGTGATCAAAGAAGCAGAGACAATATCAGTTCTTCAATACGATGGCTCAAACAAAGAAACAGTCTATGCTGGTCCATTTGATCGGTCGTTCTTTGGAATATCTCCAGACTGGAATCTCATGGTGATCATCAACCTGAATCCGCAGAATAATGAGTATGGAGATCTGTACTCTGTGGGAATAAGATGACAATCACCTGTCATTCTGAGTAGGAACGTCAGTGACGACCGAAGAATCCATGTTTTATTCCTAACTACGCATGGATGCTTCGTTACACTCAGCATGACAATTTATACCTGTCATTCCTGCGCAGGCAGGAATCTCCTCAAGATCCCCGACTCGCTCCGCTCTCGAGGATGACAAATAGTGACTACTCAACCACCCTCTCAGCAAAGATCAGCTGCCTTTTGAGTGTGGTTCCTGGAGGCCAACACGTCTGGAGAGTAAGAAATTCTTTATCGGTTTTGCGACTGATATAGTCCACTTGATCAGGATTGACTATTTCTTTGCCTACGACTTTGTATACATATCGCTGACCTTTAAAGAACAGATCTATCTCATCTCCCTCCTCAAGTTTGTATAGAAGATAAAAAACCGCATTGTATGTCCCGACATTCCACGCATAATCTGTGGAGTGGGCAAACATATAGATGTGTCCACCTTCACCAGGAAACGAGGTACCCTCTGCATGAGCGACGCCTTTTTGGAGCGCATCCAAGTACTCATCTTTATCACCCGCGTCAATATTTGCCAAAACTGGTGCATTAGCTGCAATTTTTGGGATCACTATGCTGAAGTTAGGATCGACCGGTATGAGAAAGTCGACATTTTCCTTTTTGAGCGCCTCGCGAAGGGCACCTTTTTCGGTGATTGCTCCAAAGTTTCTGGTAATAATCTCGTTTGCCTCCTGCTCATCTGCAGCCACGATATATTCCTTCTGTGTCTGATTTTCGTACAGATAACGGACCTCTTCTCGAATTGGCTGATAAAAGGTCTTTCCAATCATAAAAAGAGATGTGAGGATCAAAAAATTCCCGACTGTACGTAGTATGAGTGTTTGATAATAGTCGCTGTCTTTATGATGTTTCATATTAGTCATTAGTCATTAGTCCTCAGTCCTCAGTCATCGGTCATTAGTCATTACATCAATGCTGACGTCTGACGACCAACGTCTGACGACTATTATTAGTGCCCTCACGAGGAATCGAACCTCGAACTATCCCTTAGGACGGGACTGTTATATCCATTTAACTATGAGGGCTATCT
>PFSC01000057.1 GCA_002788865.1 Candidatus Roizmanbacteria bacterium CG_4_9_14_0_2_um_filter_39_13 | reverse complement strand
ATGGGATATGCAAAATTGAGCGCAATGGTTTTTACCTGTGGGTCAACGTGCTCATATAAAAAATCCATCAGAGCTTGCTCGGAGAGAAACGGTGGCTGAGCGCCTTCTTGGTGCGAGATCACCTCAATCGCCTCATTGGTTTTTTTCATCAGAGCCTTTTGATAAAAACTTCCCCCAACAACCATCACTTGAAAAAGTTCATCAATATCTGTGATGGAGTGCTCTGAAAGTTGATGTCTGATAAATGGCAGGCAGGTTTTTTGACCGATTTTTCCATTCTGGAGTTCGTGTGAAAACGATTGACTGATTTTTGCAAGTGTTTGACTATCCATAGAACTTCCCACTTATTATACCTTACTTTACTTTATATCAAATGGATTTTTCATCTCTTTTGCATTTTCAATCATGGTGAGAACGAGAATATTCCAGCTTACGAAGTTTGGTGCTGCAAGTGGCTTTCCTGTCTCAGCATCATAATTTTCATGCATACCTCCAGATATATCGAGATCCGAAAGGACAAGTTTTGAAATACGTTTTGCTAGTTCGAGAGCTTCCTTCTGATACCCATAATTGATGAGCCCAAACATATATATGTTGTTTGCAATTGGCCACACTGGTCCTTGCCAGTTTGAATGTGGTTTGAGCATGAACACATTATTGTAGTGAGAATCTTGCTTTGAAAGAGTTCGTGCTCCAAATTTTGAGAGCATATGCTTGGGGTTTGTCAGATATGTTTCTATCATGACTTTGGCTTGCTTATCGGTCGGAATCCCACCAAAAAGTGAAAGGAAACACGAATAACTTACTTTCTTAATATGCTTATTGGTAGTTGTATCAAGGTTGTAATACATGCCATCTTCTTCATGCCAAAGATATTTCCTCATATTCTTCTTGATATTTTTGGCTTTATCTGCAAAATCCTTCGCATCTTTTTCATTGTTGAGTTTGTATGCGATTTTACTGAGCGCAGTGTATTCTCGATAGATGTATGTATTCACGTCCACTGCCACGACTGAAGCGTGAGGATAATCTTCCACGTTTTCAAATACGTGTCCCCCACCATCTTTTCTCATCTGGTCGTAGTTTCTCCCTAATGTACTTTCTTTATTTTTCAAACTTTCACATCGGTATAACCCTGCATCATTGTCTGCACCAGATTCCATAGAGTTAAACCACATGCCAAGGTCAGTTTCTTTGTCCCAGTACATTTTTTCACGGTATAAAACTACTTTCTTAAAAGCGCTCCAATGAGGTTTGAGCCAGGAAAAATCGTTCAAATTCTTCCCACCAATATATGCTCCTTGTGCAAGAAATGGCTTCATGTGATTCAGTCTCGGATCCTCTCCATCTTTGGTGATACATCCTCCGACTTTTCCGTCAGGGTGAGAGTTGAGAATATAATTTAAACTCCAGTTTTTCAGGTAAATTGCTTCCGATGGAATCTCAGATGTAAGTGCGACTCCCATGAAAAATGCATCCCAGTCCCACTGCTCTTCATATACGCCGTTTGGCACGAGGTAATCATATTTGAGCGCTCCTTGAGCACGACGTTTGATCATGCCTTTTGTATATGCGAGCTTGGTTTTGATTTCTTGTTGAAGTTGGTTCATATTGTTTAGTTTATTGTACTATATCAATTATATATTTCTAATAATACCTTCTTTGATAAGGAGCGATATTGGTGGTATAGCTCGTTCCATGGGTGACTTTATTGCTACCCTTGTTTGGGTATTTTTGTCTCCGTAGGAGCATTCTTGAATATTTGAAAGCCATTCATTTAACCGTGGATAGTCGTCAATAGATAGTTGATGTGGAAGTTGTTCGGTTTGGATACAATAATCAGCCACACCACGAATAAACTGTGGTAATATTCCAGCGATCATCCACCATTCTTTATCATCTGTTTGAGGTTCGTCTATTCTCAGTTGCTCACCTCTTCTTACATTTCCAAAAAGAGGATATTGATCTGCAAGATTTTCACTTGATAAGTCACCAAAATGCATCAACGCAAATCCAGATTGTGAGAGTGTTCTTGCGCTTTCCGTTGCCTGTCCAGTTGCATTCATAACGTCTAACTCGCTTCCAAATGTTGGTGAACCGTTATGAGTGAGTAAATGTTGATTTGAAACGATCAGTTCGCCTGTAAGTAAGTGCATCAATGTGGAAGGAAGTGCATAAAAAGCTCTTGCAATTTGTCTTTGACCGGAGTTCAAAAATGGAGAGAAAGCAACGGTATTATATGTGTTATACGTACCCATGATTGTTTCATTGTTTCTATCGCCCGAACCTGTATAAAGAGTGAAGGGTTTTTGGTCGCCGGGAATTTTACGATCTAGATCAAGAAATCCTTTTGCCAAACTTTGAATAGGATGATAAACCTGCTCTCTGGCTATTTTAGAAACGAGTCGTCCATCAGGAATAGTCATGAGATCGGAGTCGATAAAAATATCATTTCCAGATCCATTTTGCATTGCAACCAAGCGTGCTATCATAACGTCTATTCCTTTTCTCATTGGAGTAAATCCATCTACATCTTGAAAAATCGCATCTTTAGGTAATCGCATCAGATCAGCCAGCGCATCTATATCAAACCACCCTTCAAGCGCATCATTTCTTTCGATAGTATTAACTCCAACTGCTCTGGCAATTTCTGCGGACCCATCGGTTGATCGTGCATCGATAAAAATTACATTACCAGCACCAATAGTGCTACTTTGCGCATACTCAAGAGTGGGTATTAAGTTCCCCCTTTTGTGTTCATTTCTTCCGCACGTTATAACTGTTGCTTGGGATGGATCAGACAGAAATCTCTCTATTTCGGGCGTATATAATTCTTCCTCTGAGTATGGTCCTGCACTAGCCCTATCAATGAAATTCTGCAAAGGAGATCTTTCTGATCCAACTTGCGCATCCAGTGAACGACCAGGTGAGTTATCGACGAGTGCTTTTTTAAGTTGTTCGGACATAGTATTTAGATATAAAATAATAAATACTCGGTATTTTCATATACTATCATACAAATATATCCTGATCAATAGTATACTATCTTTTTTTGGAAAAAGTGTCAGATACTATATCGAATTCGCATTCAACAAATGGATGTTATAATTATTTCGTCATTAACTAATTATTTTTGAAATTTCTTATGAAAAAATCAGCACTTATCACTGAATTATTGGCTTTATTGACGAAGATCTTTCCGACAAACTTTCGCTTCTACCATATTGTTTTGACCTCATACGCTTTGATCCAAGGATCTGGAGTGAGAATTGGCATTTTTCGTGCGAGTGATTGGCATGCAAGCATACGATCAAATGGATCTTTATGACTTTTAATATTGTGTAGTTTGGAAAGTTGCAATATGTCATTCATTTCAAGAGAAATTATTTGAATGCTATGTTGTGCGACTTGAGATGTAATAATTTTCTCAGGCTGTTCGGGTAGCGGAAGCTTTCCAAAATTAAACTTCACAATCATCTCCCATGTACTGACCACACTAAGAAAGCATGCATTATCTTCATCAAGATATACTTCTTTTGCTTTCTTGGACAATCGATCTGGATTTGATATTGTCCATATGAAAGCCGATGTATCAAGTAGGATATTTATTATTTCGGATTATTAAACGCTTCAAGCATATCATCAGGTAAGGGCTCAAAAAAAGCATCGGTTAGCTCTATTTTATGTTTGTATTGTCCTAACAGACGTTTACCCCCCACTTTATTAACTGGAGTTAGCTCGACAACTGGATTGTTGTATTTTGCGATAATAACTTTTTTTCCACTCAAAGCCATCGCAACAAGGTGTGAAAGATTTGTTTTTGCTTCCTGAATATTTGCTTGAATCATACGAGGATTATAGACCAACAACTTGACCAAGTCAAGACAAGAAATGACTGATATAATATCAATAATTAGTTAGTTATTACACATACTTACTCATGAAAAAATCAGCACTCGTCACAGGAATATTAGGTCAGGACGGTCCCTATCTAGCAAAACTCCTTCTTGAAAAAGATTACAAAGTGTATGGACTTATTCGCAGATACTCGAATCCAACGTTTTCAAACCTCGAATATTTGGGAATCCAAGATCAGATTGAGTATGTTGATGGTGATATGACCGATGAGGCATCACTTATCAATGTAATAAAATCAGTCCGACCTGACGAAGTGTACAATCTTGCAGCACAATCATTTGTTGGCGCATCGTGGCAACAAGCAAAACTTACAACAGAGGTCAATGCACTTGGTGTCTTGTCACTTCTCAACGCAATCAAATTTTTCTCACCGACATCAAAGTTTTATCAAGCATCAACCAGCGAGATGTTTGGACTTTCAAATGATGATGGATATCAAGATGAGAATACCCCTTTCCACCCCCGAAGTCCGTATGGTATTGCAAAAGTATATGCATACTGGATGACAGTAAATTTCCGAGAATCCTACAAAATGTTTGCGGCAAATGGGATCCTATTCAATCACGAATCTCCGCTCCGTGGCATCCAGTTTGTCACACGCAAAATCACTGATGGAATTGCGAAAATCAAACTTGGGTTTGCTGAAGATATACATTTGGGGAATCTTGATCCAAAACGTGACTGGGGATTTGCCGGAGACTATGTTGAAGCCATGCATCTGATGCTTCAACAGGATGACCCTGATGATTATGTGGTAGCAACTGGTGAGACACATAGCGTGCGCGAATTTGTCGAAGCCGCTTTTGCTACAGTAGGAATCTCAGACTGGAAACAATACGTCAAAATTGATCCACGGTATCAGCGACCTGCAGAAGTACCTCATTTGAGAGGACGACTCGATAAAGTCACCAAAAAGCTTGGATGGAAGCCAAAAGTCACCTTTGAAGAGCTCGTCAAGATGATGGTTGAAGCGGATATACAAAGATACACAGTCAAGAAGTCGCTGGGTTAAATATTGGAATCAATTTTTGGTGTACGTTGCTCCACTAATAATTTGCCTAAAAACTCCCGAGCAGATTCTTCACCCATAGCGCTAAGGCTGTTTATCATTCCTCAAACGGTGGTGTCCGGTTGATTTGCATAATACCAATAGAATGCATCCCACTGGTCTGACGTAAAAGTAATATCCCATTCTAACTTGGACACGATTTCTCCAATAGGACTCATTCCGCTTTCCGTATCTATAGTATATCAAACAAGAGCAAAAATTCACCATTTATATTTTTTTCACGATATAATTTCAATATGTCTATAAAACCTGATCAAGATCTCAATTCACAGCAAGAGCACCTCTCCTCGACCTCGTATGATCTCAGGATCACGAATCTGGCTCGGTTTATTTATTCTCGAATCAAAAATGAGTATTATGCCATTCCCGACTCCGACCCGCCTGCTGGACGGGTAGGTCGGGAATCCATGGATCCCCGCATGCGCGAGGATGACATGAGGTTAAAATTTCTTGATGTTGGGGCGGGTAATGGGCTTTTCCTGAAGTTTTTCAAGGAAAAAGGATATAAAGTTGCAGGATTTGAACTGGAAAAAAAGAACGTACACAATATGAAGCGTGACCCAGAATTAACTCATGAAAATATTACACAAGCAGATATAACCAAGCTCACTGGAAAGCAAGAATACGATGTGGTGATGGCAAGTGATGTCATTGAACATATCAAGAACGATATTCTTGCAATCAGAAACCTTTGGTCTTTTGTGAAACCGGGTGGAATGATGCTTATCACGGTACCTGCGCATTCATATCTGTATGGGAAGCGTGATGAAAAATGGGGACACTTTCGAAGATATGACGCTGAGGTGCTTCTTGAAAGAATTAATGAGGTAATTAATACCACCCCCTCCCCCGATAAATCGGGAGAGACCCCTCCTTATAAAGGAGGGGAGTATAAAAAAAATAAAGCTCTCCTCCTTGTTAAGGAGGAGTACCCTGTACCTAAGTGCGAGCGCATGGTACAGGGGGAGGTGGTTTTTGTCACTTTCTGGAATATCGTTGGATTTTACACATACTTTCTCTTTGAAAAAATACTCCATAAACCCATAAGTGAAAACATACGTTACAGCAATACGTTTTTGAGTAGGTCAATTCGATTCGTACTTGATCGAATTCTTCGACTTGAAGAAATGATTGGCGGGCTACCACTGGGACTTACTCTTGTGGTTGGGGTGAGGAGAAAGTGAGGAGTTCATTCCAAGTTTCAAAAGTAAATTCACATTGAAGGATTTGAATTTTGTTCATAGAATATCCTTTTCTTCAAGAATTGCCTGTATTTGAGTTTTTAACTCGGGAATGTAATCATTCAATATATTCCAGATGATTGAGAGATCAATATCCGCATAATCATGTGCTACGATATTCCGAAGGTCAATAATTTTTCTCCATGGTACGGCTTCATGGCTTTTGAGAAAAGACTCGTCAAGATTATTAGCAGCCTCTCCAATTATTTCGAGATTTCGGACAACTGCATCTTGATCCCAATCATTTTGGGAAAATTCTTCCCTAGAGTGTTCGTTTGAATATTGTTCTAGCTTATGAATTGCATCAGAAATATGCTTAATATATACAGTATTATTACGTTGGTTTCTCATAGGATCGTTTGTTGAGTTTGTAAAATACTCTCTTTGAGGTGTTTATTTATAGCAGAGTAACTTACAAGATCTACCTTTTTTTGGAGAGTGTCTTCAAGTTCATGTCTTAATGTAAGATATGATATCCCCATGTTTTTTGGAGGATCAAATAGAATATCAATATCACTTTGGCCGTCATAATCACCTCGAGCGTATGAACCAAAGAAAGATGCTTTTTTTACACCATATTTGACCAGTATTGGCTTCACGACTTTTCCTATATTTTCCATACTCTCATTTTACCATGTATTGATACCCTTTTTTCTATGAAGAAGCTTTTGTTACATCCAATGTGTACAATTCTCGATAAAATTCTCCGACTGGAAGAGATCATCGGAGGACTTCCGCTTGGTCTTACTCTTGTGGTTGGGGTGAGGAAAAAAATATAACTTGACAAAAAATGTATAGAAATTATACAATTATTGTATGGGAAAACTCACAACAATAAATATTTCATTGCCTGAGAAAATGTATAAAGATGTCAGGTCACTTGCTGAAAATCAATCATACTCCTCTGTAAGCGAGGTCGTGCGTGATGCTTTGAGGAAATTGATGAACACGTCTTACTCAAAAGACTCCATTCCTCAGTACCTTATTGATGCAGCAATAGCGGCCGAAAAAGAACCAGTTCAAGACGATGTGATGCTCGAATCAGAAGAAGATATAGACTCATACTTTTTGAACCACAAGAAATGATCCATATACGGTTGACCGGTACATATCGCAGTATGTATTACTCTCTCATTCTGATCAATCCGAAGTACGCTCAAATGACAGCGCAGAAAGTACTGATGTTTGCTCAAAGACCTTATGATTCTCGCCTTAAGAACCATTCACTCCAACGAAGAATGAAAGGAAAATGGGCTTTTAGCGTTGATGATGATGTCCGAATTATTTACCAGTGGAGCGACAAGAAAACTGCTCGATTTTTAGCTATTGGTGGTCATGAAATAGTTTATGGAAGAAAAAACAATAAGTAATGCGTAACATCAAACATTAGACAATAAACGTGCAATATAGAACACGCAATATTTTAAAAATACAATTTCAGAAGTTGGGCATTATTTTTTATGGTTGATGTAAAGTAATATATATTTTCCGTATAAAAGAAAATCATAAAATCCCCGAAGGAAACCTGCGATCACTCCCCGTGTCCCATCTTTATACCCTTTGTGCCAGATCATCCACCGAGCAAAAACGTATGCAGGTTGGAAAATCATTTTTATGAAAGCAGTTTGATAGGATTCATGCAATTGCTTT
>PFSC01000173.1 GCA_002788865.1 Candidatus Roizmanbacteria bacterium CG_4_9_14_0_2_um_filter_39_13 | reverse complement strand
GTTATCAGATATTGTTTATGAATGGATCCTTCGGTCTCCGCCAGCTGGCGGATCTCTCAGGATGACAATTATTGTGTCAAGGAGAGTGAACTCTTATCATGAAGTTCGCACCTCCCGAGGGTGAGAAGAGGGTGAGATTTCACTGATAGAGGAATAGTCAGAGTCGATATCTGTTATAATTAAGGCACATGAAAAAACGAGTTTTCAAGTATACCGCAGTCTTTCAAAAAGAACCTGAAGGTGGATATACCGTTTATATTCCTATCCTTCCAGGATGTGTATCTTATGGAAAAGATTTAGATGAGGCACAAAAAATGATACAAGAAGCACTAGAGCTCTATCTTGAGAGTATGGCGGATCATAAAGAAGAAATTCCATCCGAACAGAATGTTTTTTATTCTCAAATCAACATAAAAACATCAGACCTGCATACGTCATATGCCTAAACTTCCTATTCTCAAATCAAAACAAGTATTGCAGAAGTTCGAAAAACTTGGATTTGTGGAAGACAGACAAGCAGGGAGCCATATCATCCTTTTGCATAAGCAAGACGGCAGGCGAGCGGTGATACCTCTTCACGTCAAAGATCTTCCCAAAGGAACACTTGCAGCAATCCTTCGGGAAAGTAAGATAAGGAGAGATGATTTTATCAATGCGTAGCTCTCGGCTGACCGCGTAACTTCCACATCATTCCCATTACTATCATTATCACAATCAATATCCCAAACCCCGCAAACTGGAGGTATTGAGGCCAGAAGATGATGACGATTTGCTGATTATTTTTACTTTCTAGTTGCGTACTCTCTAAATTCCACCCATTTGCCCAGTTATTGACAAGGACATGATCTTTGAGTTCGGTGCCAAAAAACATGGGAAACATTTTTTGAACGCTACACGCTAAACGATTTGCGTTGCACGATAAGGAGTATGCTTTCCAACCAGGATCGAATCCTTGATGGAGTACTACCGTTTGGCTACCTTTCAATTCATTTGGTGTAATCGTGTATTTGTATGGAGATTGATGATCAACAGAAGCGGGGAGAGTTTGTGAATATGAGCGAGCTTCAGTGGAGTTGATCACATGTAAATCCCTCATCTCCATATAGGGAATTTGGTACATTTCAACCCGATGTAGTGTGTTTGTCACTTTTTCAACTCCTTCAGATTTATTGTTAAAGTAAATAGAATATCCAAGATCATGCTTGCTTTGTGGAGGAAGGATAATATAATCAGTATCTTTTTGACCGTTGTTGCGCAAATACGTTTCCAGGACTGATTTCTTACTCGTTCTGCTATACACATTCATAAACCAACCTCGCTTTTGATCTGAAGTATATTCGACTTTCATCACATAGCCATAACGAAGTTCTAGGTTTGGAATTTCAACTTGAATACAGTTTGATGAATTTACCGAAGTAAGTTGATAATGAA
>PFSC01000036.1 GCA_002788865.1 Candidatus Roizmanbacteria bacterium CG_4_9_14_0_2_um_filter_39_13 | reverse complement strand
CTCCTTTTGCAAAAGGAGCATAATTCGTTCCTTCTGGTGGGATTGCCCGAGGAATTTTTGCTGTTTCTAAATGATCCTTAAGTGTGGCATCTTCTTGAATGTTGCCAAGATACGCAAATACTGCAATAGGAGATTTCTGTAGTGTTGCGACAAAGTCTGGATTTAATGTTGGGGTATTAGCAACAAAAAGTCGTGGAGTCATCGACCGCATGATCACAAATGCGAAAACAATAGACACAACAATAAGTATGTACTGTTTTGTTTTCTTTTTTTTATGCATATATGACAATAAATTTATTATAAACAAATTACGGGCTTTGTAATTCCAAATTGAGCAAGAACTGCAAGAGTCTCATTGGAACAAAGTGTTTGTGTTGTTAGATTAACTGTTACGCTAAAGGCTATTGTTGGTACTGGGGTCGATGTTGGAGTTGGCCCATTTCCTGAACTCATGAATGGTACATATAAATTGTAAATTCTTTGGGTGGGGATTGGGGTAGTTTCTGAGGCTTGGGTTGTTGGTTGATTTGTCGCTTGAGGAACGGGGGTATTGGTTGGTTGGGCGATACTTGTCTGATCAGATCTTTCACATGTTGCATATCCATCCTCCCGAAGACGTTTACAAGAATAATTAATGGTTAGACATGGATTTTTTCCTGCGTAGTTTACATTTGATTGAAAATGAAAAGTATCGACTTTAAGATCAACGCTGTTGCTGGAATTTATCTCATATTCGCCAAAAAAGTGCGCATCCGGGTCTTGAGATTCAAAACCTACTTCATCAGGAGTATCTCCTTCATCAGGTAAATTACTTGGACCGGCTATATGTTTATTATTATAACCAACCTGCACGCCACCGGAAATATTTCCTGCTGTTTTTCTTTTTATTTTTATTGTCTTTGCTTTGTTGGTTGTAGTGTTTATATCAATGGTGACCTGCTCTATATCCATACATGCCGGAAGAGGGACAGAGGTATTTGTTGGTTGAGATGCGGGAATGGGAGTATTAGTTGGTGCATTGGGATCTGGGGTGTTTGTGGGAGTCGCCCCTTGATCCACTTGAATATCAATTTCAGGAACCCCTCCCCAATAATCTGATTTGTAAATAGAAATGAATGGACCATTGTCACGAACACCCACGAGCACACTATTTCCAGAGGCTTTTCCTAAGATTTGACCGGCACGCACCATGGGTAGTTGTATCGGATTTAAGTCTGCACCTGCAGCCTTTTGAGCTCCTTCCATCCGATTATATGTGTTTTGTATTTGCTGGTCGACACAAATATTTTTTACATATATCCAATGGCCACCACTGCATGTTTTTCCGTTT
>PFSC01000156.1 GCA_002788865.1 Candidatus Roizmanbacteria bacterium CG_4_9_14_0_2_um_filter_39_13 | reverse complement strand
CGACTCCGATCGGGGGCGGGAATGACAACGTGTGTCAAGAAGAGTGAACTCTTACCTTCAAATTTATTATGTATCCAATCCCATACTAAGTCTAATTCCCCGTCGCTTTCCATCGAACATGTCATCCTGATCCCGCCTTGGTGGGAGAAGGGTCCATGGATTCTTCGCTACGCTCAGAATAACAACGAGATACCCATATGCTCTGCGTCTGAGAGTATCATAATGGAATAGTAATTAGTCTTCTTTTTTTTCCTTTTTCTTTCTTGTTTCGATCTTTTTCATCTTATCTCGTATTGCTCGCTCCATATCTACTTGTGCAATGGAAGCAAGTTGAAGGACTGTGATGAGTACGTCCGCAAACTCTGCATACATATTTGATTTTTCAAAGTTTTCAAGCTTCGAAGCTCTCTGAAGTTTGAGGATAGATAATATATCGTTGCAGAGTTCTCCCATCTCTTCATTGAGCTTGACGGTATGCGCGAGAATTGCTTTTTCACGGGTTGTATTGAGTTTAAAATCTAAATTGCTTCTGAGAATAGACTTTTCTGCACGAAGCTGTAATGTTTTTATATCCATAAGTATATTAAATAGTAATTCACTTAATTATGAATTTTCTTACTTTTGAGAAAAGTGTATCAAAATAAAACCCGATACCTATCAGAAACCAACCAAAAATCGGGAGTCCAAATGGAACAATTTTTGTCAGAAATTTATTGATATAAAACTCAATACGCACACTTTCACGTTCGGTGATCAGAGACTGAATGGTCTGTTGGCGCAAGGGCTCAAGAATATGCTTGCTGTATTCAAATGCAAAAAGCAGTATGATCAATCCCCAAAGAATGAGGACTTTTCCTCGTTTCGGTCGCCACAACATATGTGTAGTCACAAATAGTATCCCAGCACTATATACGAAAGCGAGTGCGTTGTGAGTAATAATAAAATATGCTGTATAGAATATATTTTGTTGGGTATCGGGGGACATGCTTGAATAAATTTCTAATTTCTAATTTCTAATTTCTAATTTTTCAATTTAGAATAGGTTTATTTGTTCGGGAATGAGCTTTTTCTTCATTGATGGTTCTGTTTTCTTTGTAGTAGATGGCGTTGGAAACAATTTATTTGAAAGTGCAAAAAGCTCAAATTTTTTGAGGCTTTCTTGCAAATCATCTTGATATCCATTGAATTCAAGCTGTTGTTCTGTGGTATCGATGTCTAAACTGCGCAGAATTGTAGCTATCTTTTTGAAAAGAATTATCCTGTCTTTATTTTCAGTCAAAATTGTACGCCACCTGGGATTCGTTACCGTATCAATGTTTGTCAGCAAATCTTCGATTGTTGGATGATCGGAAAGAAGCATCCGTGTTGTTTTGGGACCAATACCACGGGCGGTATTGTAGTTATCTGATGAGTCTCCTGCAAGTGCTTTATAATCAGGAAAATGTTCAGGTGTCACGCCATATTTTTTTTCAACTTCATATGGGGTGTAGAGATCAAAGTTTGTGACTCCCATTTTTGGTGCAATCAAAAATACATTTGTGTCAGTGAGTTGCAGTAAATCTCTGTCACCAGTCAAAATGAGTACGCGTTCGAAGTTTTTCTTATTTTGCTCGACTAGGGTGCCAATCACATCATCTGCCTCAAATCCCGAACGCTCAATACGCTGAATTCCTCCAGCGTCAAGTAACGTTTTGATCTGAGGAATTTGTGCTTTGAGAGTTGGATCCATTGGGGGGCGTTTGGCTTGATATCCTTTGTAGAGTTTTTTCCGAAAGGTTGGTTTTGGTGTGTCAAAAGCTACCGCCAAATGGGTCGGTTTGAAGTCGGCCAGAACTTTGTGAAACATGAGAAAAAACCCATAGATTGCACCAGTTGGCTCTCCAGCTTTTGTGGTCATTGTCATGGGAAGCGCATGAAAAGCACGATGAATCATCGCATGGCCGTCAATAAGCAGAAGTGTTTTCATGAGCAAAGTATACAGGATGGAAGACAGAGGTATGAAGTTACTTGTTGATCTTTTTTATCCCGACAATTTTTTCAAAGTGATCCTGGTTCATACTTTCATGTTCCATAAGATTAGCTGCGACTTTGTCGAGTGCTTTTCGATTCTTTTTGACAATCTGAACAGCTTTTTCATATGCTTGAGTCAGGATTCTATTGATCTCATGATCGATTTTTGCCATCATTTCTTGAGAAATATTATTCTGTTCCCAAAACTCTGATCCCCATTCTGTGATGTCTTGAGTAGGTCCAAAATTGACCGGTCCAAGAGAGCTCATACCAAAATCAGTGACCATACGCCGCGCGATGTTTGTCGCCTGATCAAAATCATTTGATGCTCCTGTTGTTATTTCTTTGAAGACCGTCTCTTCTGCTGCGCGTCCACCCATGATGACCGCGAGTCGTTCAAGTAGTTGGGAGAAAGAGGTATGAAGCTGATCCTTTCCTGGTGGAATGAGAGTATACCCAAGCGCCATACCTCGTGAGACAATCGAGATTCGATGGACAGGGTCTGTCAATTTTTGAAAATGAGAAACAACGGCATGTCCAGCTTCATGATATGCAGTAATCTTACGATCGAGCTCTGTTTGTAGTCGCTTCTTCTCAGGTCCAAGCTTGACTTTTGTAGCGGCATCTTCGATGTTTTCCATAGAGATTGCTGGCTTATTGTTTCGAGCCGCACTGATTGCTGCTTCGTTCATCATATTTTCAATATCTGCTCCAGAGTAGCCAACTGTCCGCTTTGCAACTCGATCCCAGCGAACATTTTTATCAAATGGTTTGTTTCGCGAATGGATTTTGATGATCGCTTCTCGACCTTCTACATCTGGGTAGTCAACCATAATTCTTCGATCAAATCGACCTGGTCGAAGAAGTGCTGGATCAAGAAGATCTCCACGATTTGTCGCAGCGACCACGATAACTTGCTCACTTGGAGTGAATCCATCCATCTCAACAAGAATTTGATTGAGCGTCTGTTCTCGCTCATCGTGTGACGACATGACTCCTCGTGATCGTGCCCTTCCTATCGCGTCGATCTCATCGATAAATATGATTGATGGAGAAGTTTTTTTTGCGGTATTAAAGAGGTCCCTGACACGTGCTGCACCGATCCCAACAAGCATTTCCATAAACTCAGATCCTGCGATTGAGTAAAATGGGACACTTGCTTCGCCTGCGGTAGCTTTTGCAAGCAGAGTTTTCCCTGTTCCTGCAGGCCCTACGAGCATGACGCCTTTTGGAGCTCGGGCGCCGAGCTTGCGATATTTTTCAGGGTTTTTAAGAAAATCTACGATCTCTTCAAGTTCTTTTTTCGCTTCTTCCACACCTGCAACGTCTTTGAATGTGGTGTTTGATTTTTGTTTTATAAATCGCTTGGCTTTGGATTGTCCAAAAGAAAATACTGAATCTTGGGCTCCGCGGGCCTGTCGCATGACAAACCAGAAAAAGGCAAACAGTAAGATCGCTGGAATGATACTTCCCGCTACGCGAAGAATTTCTACAGTAAGAGTAGAGTCTTTTGTCTCAATTGCAACCTGATCGAGTGGAATTTCATTATCGTTTAGGATTTGTCGAAAACTATCTCGAGCTTCTTTTCGAGTGATGAGCTTTTTATCATTTTTGTATGTGGCGGTCACTTTATTGTCTTCTACAAGTACGCTCTTTACTTTATTTGTCTTTATATCCTGAAGAATTTTGGTCAAAGGAACTTCGTCAGAATTATTCATCGACTCGCTGATAGCAGGTTCAAATAGCGTGTAAAGAAAAAATGTTGCAAAAATAAAGACAAAGACTGTTTTAATATCGAAGTTTATGCGAAACTCCTTAATTTTCTTATTTTTATTATTTTTTAGACTCTCTTTTTTCATACAGCTTATTCTAACATATCATGTGGGGAAAATCAGGGTGTTAAAAAGATTGAAAGAGTTCAGGGTTCTTGACACAGTTTGTCATTCCTGCGAAGGCAGGAATCCAGTTTTTAGATTATTACAATGATCTGGATCCGTCCCCGTGAAAACGGGGATCAGGTCGGGGATGACACAAGATACCTTGACCCTTGGGTCGGGGAGTGTCATTTAAGTATTGAAAGTTTGTTCTAGAGACCCTTATTCAGTATAATGTGAGCTTTCTATGACAGGCATAATTAAACTTTTACCCAAAAATACTAACGACGTTATTGAGACGGTTGCGAAAATACTACGAGGTGGAGGTCTTGTGGTATTTCCATCAGATACCGTTTATGGACTTTTGGTTGATGCGACAAATGAAAAAGCTGTCCAAAAATTAATTGCATTCAAAAATAGAGCTCCTGGAAAAGCAGTTTCGATTTTTGTTTCGGATATTGCCGAATGCGAGCGACATGCGTGTATAAATCATACACAAAAACTCATGCTCTCGGATCTGCTTCCAGGACCATTTACAATGGTATTGTCATCGAAACATACGGTACAAAAAGAACTTGAAGCAGAAAATGGAACAGTTGGCATGAGGATTCCCAATTATTTTCCACTTTTGAGCCTCGCCCGAATATATGGTTCTCCTATTACCGCCACATCTGCAAACCTTGGTGGGAAAAGTCCACACTATTCGATTGAATCTCTCACAAATCAACTTCCTACATCCAAATATGAGCAGATAGATCTTATTGTCGATGCGGGAAAGCTCCCTCTCAACAAACCGTCAACGGTGATTGATCTTACCCAAAGCACTTTGAAAATTCTTCGAGAAGGCGACATCATAGTTACAAATGCGAAAATAGAAAAGCTGACGTCTCAAACTTCTGAGGAAACTCGAAAAATTGGAGAATCAATAATCAAAAAAATTATTGCAAAAAAGAATCAGAAACCAATTGTCATTGTATTGAAGGGAGACTTGGGATCAGGAAAAACAGAAATGACACGAGGGATAGCTCAGTATCTTGGAATACAAAAAATTGTCTCACCTACGTATGTGGTTTATTATGAATATGACATTTTGAAATTTCAAAATTCAAAATCCAAATTTCAAACTAAGAAATTTATACATGTTGATTTATACAATATTCAAGAAGAAGCGGAGTTTGAACACCTAGGTCTTGAATCGTATCTTAAACCAGGAAATATCATGGTTGTGGAGTGGGGAGAAAAGTTGGGAAAAATGTATGAGCGGTTTAGTAAGAAAGCGAATGTGGTTCATGTGAATATTGAACACCTGAATGAAAATGAAAGAAAGATAACAATTAGAAGTTAGTTATTTATCATTCTGAGTAAGAGCGAAAGCGACGACCGAAGAATCCATGTATTTTCTGGATCCTAAATCACTCTCCAGACCTGCCCGCAAATGCTACGCATAGTAGCGTTGCAGGCGGGGGCGAGCAGGTAAGTGTGGGATGACAATGCATGGATCCTTCTCCCAAGGTAAAGTCGGGATCAGGATGACATGAGAATTTATTATGAATATAACAATTCTTGCAATTGACACATCATGTGACGAGACATCGGCTGCCGTTGTTTGCGGTCGGCGAGTCCTTTCGCATGTCGAATATTCACAAATTGCGATGCATACAAAATGGGGGGGAGTAGTCCCTTCAATTGCTCGTCGAGCACATGAAGAACGGATTGATTGGGTAATCGAGAAGGCAATGAAGAATGCTCAATTACTAATTACGAATTGCGATGCTATGGCGGTAACCTATGGTCCGGGACTTGCAATAGCCCTTGAAGTCGGTATCAAAAAAGCCAAAAAAATATCTCAATCAATCAAAAAACCAATCATTGCCGTAAATCACATAGAAGGGCATCTTTATTCCCCCTTCGTCCAAAACAGTAAAGGAAATCCAAAAACTGATTTCAAATTTCCCTATATCGGACTTCTTGTTTCTGGTGGGCATACCGAGCTCGTGCTGTTTAAGGATCATTTAATGTACGAGATACTTGGTGAGACGCGTGATGATGCTGCAGGTGAAGCACTTGATAAAGCTGCGCGAATGCTCGGTTTTGGATATCCCGGCGGTCCAGTGCTTGAAAGGTTGGCGTCTCAAGTTGAGAATGTAGATCAATACAAATTTCCTCGACCGATGATCGGATCACACAATTTTGACTTTTCATTTTCAGGACTCAAAACATCATTTTTATACTTTACTCAATCGCTATCCGAAGAAGACAGAATCGCTCATATAGCACCTCTTGCAAGCTCATTTCAGGAGGCGGTCTTTGCTACCATTGTCCGAAAAACACTGAAAGCAATTGCACACACTGGCATTCATAGAGTTTTGGTTGGTGGAGGAGTTGCAGTGAATCAGAGACTTCGATATTTACTTCGAAAAATGATTCATGAACAAGATGGTCAGGTATGGTTTCCGCCATACAAATACCTGAACTTTGATAATGCTGCAATGATCGGGTTAGTTGGAGCAATCAAAGCGGAGCGAGGTTTGTATGTATCGGACGTATCTGAGATAGATAGAGTAGCGAGACTTTCTTTGAATGATGTTACTGTTTAAGAGGCTCAAATGTGGGAACCTTGGCTTTCACTCTATCGTAGACTTCATCGATAAATCCTTGCACGAGCATGTCTCGGGCAGTATCGTTATCCAAGCCTCTGGTTTGAGCATATAGTAGTTGATCGGCACTCAGCTTACCAGTGGTCGATCCGTGAGTACAAAATACATCATTAGCCAAAATTTCCAGATACGGTCGAGAATCCACAAATACTCCAGGAGACAAGATGAGGTTTTGATTTTTTTGATAGGAATGAGATTGTTGTGCGTCTTTTTCCAGTCGAATGAGTCCTTGGTAAATGAATTTGGACGTATCTTGAAATACTCCTTTTATAAAAAGGTCAGAAATCGATCCTGGAGCAGTATGTCTTTGAATAGTTTCAATATGAAATTCATCAGAATTTTTGCCGGTAAATAATCCATATATGTACAGCTCAATGTTTGGAGCGGTAATATCAAAGGTTAATTTCCCAGAAATATTGTGAAAAAAGACCACATAGGTTTCTCCCTTTTTATCAAAGGTCATGTGATCTTGTTTGGTTTTGTTGAGGTTTGTAAATATCATATATATTTATTCTTTGTCATCCCGAGCGTGAGCGAAGGATCCATGTATCTCACTGTCATCCTGAACTTGTTTCAGGATCTATCGATCAAAGATGCTGAACTATAAATTCAGCATGACAATACATGGATTCTTCGGTCGTCGCTTTCGCTCCTACTCAGAATGACAATAATATTACCCCACACTCCCTTCCATCTCTAACTTAATTAATCTATTTAGTTCAATTGAATATTCCAAAGGAATTTTTTTGGTCACTGGCTCCATAAATCCCAGAACGAGAGCACTTTCAGCGTCGGCTCGATTTAGTCCACGAGACCTGAGGTAAAACAATTTCTCATCGCCGAGTTTTTCGACCGTTGCTTCGTGTTGTATCTCGACATCATTTTCCTTAATTTTCATCGTTGGGTAGGTATCAGATCGAGATTCTTCGTCCAATATCAAAGCATCACACGACACAAAGACTGTTGAGTTTTTGGCACCAGGGGAAACCTGCACGAGTCCGCGATACGATGTTCTTCCTCCGTCTTTTGATATGGACTTTGACACGATACGCGAGCTTGTATTTGGTGCAAAATGCATCATTTTGGCACCCGCATCTTGTATCTGACCTTTGCCAGCGAAGGCAATCGAAAGTACCTCTCCGCGAGCGCCTTCTCCATGGAGGTATACACTTGGATACTTCATTGTTATGCCACTTCCAATATTGCAATCAATCCATTCCATAAATCCATTTTCACCACAATGAGTTCGCTTCGTCACGAGATTGTAAATGTTCGTGCTCCAATTTTGCACCGTGGTATACCGAACATGAGCATCTTTTTTTACAAATATTTCTACAACTGCAGCGTGAAGCGATTCACTTGTATAGATGGGCGCAGTACAACCCTCGACATAATGTACATCGCTACCTTCCTCTGCGATTATCAAGGTTCGTTCAAACTGACCAAATCGCTCAGCATTAATTCGAAAATATGCTTGAAGGGGGAGTTTTACCTTCACACCTTTGGGAACGTATACAAACGATCCACCAGACCACACGGCACTATTTAATGCAGCAAACTTATTGTCATGTGCAGGAATCAAGGTTCCAAAATACTCCTTCACGATATCTTCATGTTCACGAAGAGCTGTGTCCATGTCACAAAAAATCACACCTTCTTTTGCCAGTTCTTTATTTACGCTCTCGTATACGACTTCAGATTCATACTGCGCACTTACTCCAGCCAAAAACTTCTTTTCTGCCTCTGGAACTCCAATGCGATCGTAGGTCTCTTTTATTTCTGCAGGAAGGTCTTCCCAAGCATCGGCCTGATTTTCTGTCGGCTTGAGGTAATAATATATATTGTCAAAATCTATGTTTTCAAGACTGGGACCAAACTTTGGCATGTTCTTTTCGAGAAAGATTTTGTATGCCTTCAAACGAAACTCCAACATCCAATCTGGCTCTTTTTTGATCTTGGAGATCATGCGGACCACATCTTCTCGAAGACCTTTTTTTGCCTTGTAAAATGATTTTTCAGGCATAGAAAACCCGTATTTGTAGTCAAAATTGAGATCTTCTTTTTGTTTGTCTCGAGTAACTTTCATAGATTAAGTAAATGCTTCATACCCTTCATCCTCAATTGTTTTGGCAAGCTCTGGACCGCCTACTTTTACTATCTTACCTTCAACCATGACAAGCACGTGGTCTGGTTTCAGATAATGAAGAATTCGATTGTAATGAGTGATGACAATGTACGTTTTATCTTTTTTGTATTTAATAAGAAATTTTGAAATAGATTTAAGCGCGTCTACGTCTACTCCGGTATCAACTTCGTCAAATATTAGCAGGCTCTTGCCCAATACTGCCGCTTGAAGTACTTCCATTTTTTTTCGTTCTCCACCTGAGGCACCTTCATTGAGTGGGCGATTTAACAGTTCTTCACTTATTCCAAGTTCTTTTGCATACGCTTTGGCTTCATTCCGTATTTTGAGCGGATCCTTTTTGCCATGCATTGCAAGTTGCAAAAGCTGGTATACCTTCACGCCAGAAAGTGCCAAAGGTGTTTGAAAAGAAAGAAACATGCCTGCTTGTGCCCGCGCGTGGGGTTCCATTGCAGTAATATCTTCTCCATTTAACACTATCGTATTATCATTTGATATTTGTGATTTGGAATTTGAAATTTTGTAAGCGGGGTGTCCCATAAGCGAATAGGCAAGCGTAGATTTACCTGATCCGTTTGGGCCCATGATGGCGTATGTTTTCCCCTTTTCAAAGATAAAGTTAATATCGTTTAATATTGTTTTACCATCAATGGATACGATGAGGTTGTTGATTTTTAGCATATTCAATTATAACAAGGAGTCAGTTATAATATCTGTACAATGAATGTAAAAAAAGATTTTCCTATTTTTAGCGCCCATCCAGAGTTGGTGTATCTAGATTCGGGAGCAACTTCGCTCAAGCCACAGTCCGTCATTGACAAGATGTCAGAGTACTATACTCAGTATTCTGCAAACATCCATCGTGGAATATATAAACTTTCAGAAAGAGCATCGCAGGAATACGAAGATACCAGAGCCGTCGTTGCAAAATATATCAATGCAAACCGCTCAGAAGAGATCGTTTTCACGCGGAATGCAACGGAGTCGCTCAATCTTGTCGCATCAACGCTCGGACAGGAAATCGTGAGTAAGGGAGATGAGGTTGTGGTGACGATCATGGAACATCATGCTAATTTTGTGCCGTGGCAGCAGTTGGCATTCACTGTCGGAGCTGATTTCAAGGTGATTGGTATCAATGATCATTACGAGCTTTCAATTGTGGAAAAATCAGATCGACGGGGGGAAAATACGATATTTAATATTAGTCTCGATGGGATCGTGACAAAAAAAACAAAAATACTTGCAGTTTCCATGGTATCCAACACTCTTGGAACGATAAATCCAGTAAAGGAAATTATTGCTGAAGCAAAAAAAGTCAGTCCAGATATTATCACTATTGTTGACGCTGCACAAGCAGTTCCGCATTTAAAAATTGATGTGCATGACTTGGGGTGTGATTTTCTTGCATTTTCTTCCCATAAAATGCTGGGTCCAACCGGAGTTGGAGTTTTGTGGGGAAAGTATGATCTTCTGGAAAAAATGCCGCCATATCAATATGGTGGAGATATGATCCGAAACGTGTCAATTGAGGAAACTACATTTGCAGATGTTCCTCATAAATTTGAGGCAGGAACACCCAATATTTCTGGAGTAATTGCGTTGAAGGAAGCTATTGCATACTTGGAAAATCTTGGTTTTGATACGATCAGAAATCATGAGAAACAGTTGGCGATGTATGCGGCAAGGAGATTGAACGAAGAATTTTCTGATGAAATAGTGATGTACGGACCTCGACATATTGAGTTTATGGCTGGGATTATTTCTTTCAATTTGAAGGGAATTCATCCCCATGATATCGCACAAATTCTGGATGAAAATAATATTGCGGTACGAGCAGGTCATCACTGTACAATGCCCCTTCATTCAAGGTTGAATATTCCTGCAACAGTTCGAACAAGTTTTTATATTTACAATAATGAGGAAGATGTGGAGAAGTTGGTCAAAGGAGTAAAAAGAGTGAGAGAGATATTGAGGAAATAGAAAAACAGATTGAGGAAATATTTTTACAATTGCAGGCGTAGGGACAGGTCGCGACCTGTCCCTACATGTCGATGTAATCATATACATCCATAGGCAAATCATGAAGAATCTCATACGCCGCAAATCAAATAGATTGAAGAATTTTGATTATTCTCAAAATGGGTATTATTTTGTCACCATTTGTATCAATGATCGGGAAGAATTTTTCGGTAAAATAAAAAATGGAGAAATGATACTGAATGATTATGGGAAAATTGTGGAAAACCAGTGGTTATGGTTGTCCAATCAATACGAATATATTATGTTGGACAAATTTGTGGTGATGCCCAATCATATGCATGGGATTCTGGTTATTGATCGTGGTAGGGACAGGTCGCGACCTGTCCCTACGGTGGGTATGGTAATAATAAAACCATTATCGCAATTGATTGGGGCATTTAAAACGACATCATCAAAAATAATTCATCAAAATGGATTAGAAAATTTTGCATGGCAACGATCATTTTACGATCACGTTATCCGCAACGAAAAATCATTATTTCACATTCGTGAATATATAAGAAATAATCCAATCAAATGGGATATAGAAAAAGATAGAAATCATATGGTAAATGCAGATTTAAAAACACCGTTTGTTGTTAACAAGAATGAATCTATAAATTAACAAAAAAACTTAATATGAGTATCTATGCTGAGATGATATTGGATCATTACCAAAATCCTCGAAACAATTCTTCGATAAAAGGAGCAACTTCAAAAGTTGATCTTGATAATCCGTTGTGTGGGGACAAGATCCACATGGAAATTCGTGAAAAAGATGGCGTCATTGAGGAAATTGGTTTTACCGGTGAGGGTTGTGCAATCTCAATTGCGTCAGCATCAATGCTTACCGAACATGCAAAAGGAAAAACTAAAATAGAGCTACTAGAAATAAGTGTCAATGATGTGTTAGGATTATTGAACATAGAACTTACTCCCAACCGAATGAAATGTGCGCTTTTAAGTTGGGAGGGTTTAAGAAAATTACTAATTTAATATTTTTATATGTCTGACGATCAAAATTTAAAAAATCCATCAAGCCCTTCAGGTCCGGTCACCGTCCGTGATTTGAAATTCCATGTTGATCGCGATTTATGCATTGGCGCAGCAACCTGTGTTGCGATTGCTCCAAACACCTTTGTCATGGATTCAGAGGCAAAAGCTATCATTCTTGATACTGCTGAAAACGACACCAACGAAGCAATAATTGATGGTGCTCGTGCTTGCCCAACTGCTGCAATTATCATTGAAGATACTGCCGGAAATAAGATTTTTCCTCAGTAATTTTCTTACAATGATTTCTGACAAAACCTCGACTACACCTGATGACAACAAATCTCATGTGAGACCCTGTCCCGAGTGTGGCATGCTTACGATCAAGGGAATGCCTGGGGGACGGGATGCCACCTGTGCAAATTGTGGTTACAAAGATCCCTGTTGTTACGACTGAAAATATCGAGATCCCCCTTCAGGAAGGGGGTGCCTGTAAGGCAGGGGATGTTATTTAAAACAAAGAGTACATCCCTTCCACCGACGTACCGTCGGAGGGCTCCCTTCAAAAGGGAGATTGTATGGAGGATTGCATAATTATCATTTTTATTTATAGATATGGAAACAAAAAAATGTCCGAAGTGTGAGGGAGGGATGGAGGAAGGGTTTATTCCAGATTACTTAAATCTAATGTGGGATCAAAAGGGAACGTGGAAGAAGAGTGGGCAGAAAATAATCAGAAAAGCAACGCCTGAGGATTATCATGATACGAAAGTAGTTACATTTCGTTGTAAATCCTGTGGCTTTCTTGAAAGCTATGCAAAATGACATTGCACCGTGCAACAATTACCATGTAATATAAACACATATATGCAATTTAACTGGAAAATTGGTGGCGAGGCAGGATTTGGCATTATGACCTCAGGATTGGCATTTGCTAAGATTGCAACGAGATCAGGATACAATATTTTTGATTATGCAGAGTATCCCTCGCTCATCCGAGGAGGTCACAACACATACGAAGTTTTAGTATCAGAAGATACGCTTACCGCCCCAAAATGGGATATCGATCTTCTTGTCTGTTTGAATAAAGAGACGTTCAATTTGCACAAGTATCGCTTGACTGACAAGAGTATGGTAGTATTCGATCCGGAGATGTTTTCTCCCGATATTCCCTGTATACAAATCCCCATTGGTTTTACTCAGATCAAGAAAACAGAGAAAATCGACCAGATGATGGTGAATACGATCGCCGTTGCCGCGAGTATTGCACTTCTTGGAGGTGATTTAAATGTATTTGAGCAGCTCATTCATCAGCAGTTTGACCGAAAAGGAGAAGATGTCGTGAATTTCAATCTACGACTTGCAAAAATAGGGTATGACGAGGCAATGAAATCGACACTACTCAAACTTGATATTCTGAAAAAAAAGGATGTAGTTAAGCAAAAAATGGTAATAGCTGGGAATGAAGCATATTGTTTGGGTGCTATGGCTGCTGATTGTAGATATTACGCATCCTACCCAATGACTCCCGCATCTTCGGTTCTGACTACTTTGGCAGCCTGGCAAACAACAAATCAAATGGTTGTTCGCCATCCTGAAGATGAGCTTTCTGCGATAAATTCGGCACTTGGCGCTTCATTTGCAGGCGTTCGTGCTTCGGTAGGAACATCAGGTGGAGGATTTGCTCTCATGACAGAAGCAATTTCTTACGCAGGAATAGCAGAAATTCCTTTGGTAATTCTTCTTGCGATGAGGCCAGGACCTGCGACAGGCATCCCTACCTGGACCGAGCAAGGTGACCTTCTTTTTGGAGTACATGCGGGTCACGGAGAGTTTCCGAAAATGGTGCTTGCTCCAGGAGATTCGGAAGAGATGATAGAGCTTACTATGAAAGCATTTGATCTTGCAGATGTGTATCAAACTCCAGTTATTGTGATGTCTGATAAATTCTTGTCAGAATCACATATTTCGCCAGACAAGGAAACAATCGATCACCTGCTTCAAAATCATAAAATACGAAAAGGAAAAATTGTATCAGACACAAAAGAGTCGCCGTATTTACGGTACAAACTTGAAAATGATGGAGTCTCAGAAATGCTTGTTCCTGGGAAAAAAGGAGTCTACTATCAGGCAAATTCATATGAGCATGTGGAAGATTCGCATACTACTGAAGATGTCGGAATGCGCGTTCAACAGGTCAACAAGCGGAATGCAAAAATTCAAACATACTTCAAGAATGACTTTGAGCTGCCAAAGATTTTCGGCGATCTCACAGAGTCCGAGATCGTATTTGTATCCTGGGGGTCAGGAAAGGGTTCGATTCTTGAAGCGCAGAAATTGCTTGACGATAAAAAAACTGCCTATATCCACTTTACTCATGTATATCCAATACCCGAAGAGCCAATAAAACAGCTCTTTGCACAGTGCGAAGGGAAGCGAATTATACTTATTGAAAACAACTCCCAAGCACAGTTTGGCCAACTTCTGAGGATGCAAACGGGAATCTCTATAAAAGAAACATTTCTAAAATATGACGGTAGACCAATCTGGCCAGAAGAAGTTCGAGATTTTATCATCGGAAAAAAACAGAATTTGAATAGTGAAAAGGCAGAGATGAAAATTCAAGAATCAAAGTCGGATTCTCAAAGTCAGGTAAGTAGTGAAAATGAAACAAGTGAAGAAGATATCATGAACAAGCTAGCTCAAAAAATGGCGTAAATTACAAATTATAGCAGTCATCCTGAGTGAAACGAAGGATCCATGCATTGAAAATATAAAAACATGGATTCTTCTCCGCCAACTGGCGGATCAGAATGACAAGGAGAATATATATGGACAATATAGGATTTGATGGATATGCACCAACATGGTGCCCAGGGTGTGGTGATTGGGGAATCCGAGTGGGAATAAAGTCAGCGCTTGAGCAGCTTGGATATGATCCTTCGACGATATTCATGTCGTTTGACATTGGCTGTTCGGGGAACATGAATGATTTCATAAATGGATATGCCACACATGGCCTTCATGGACGCTCTATCCCAACAGCTGTCGGGATGAAAACCGCAAATCACGAAATGAATACCATCGTTGTGGGGGGTGACGGGGGAATTTATGGAGAAGGTGGGAATCATTTTCTGCATGCATGCAGAGGAAATCATGACATCACCGTGATTGTTCACGACAATATGGTGTATGGACTTACCACTGGGCAGGTTGCGCCAACAGCAAAACAAGGGTATAAATCCAAATCAACTCCTCAGGGAATCATCGAAGTTCCAGTAAACCCGCTCGCACTAGCCATTTCTCAAGGCGCCACGTTTGTCTCTCAAGGCTTTGCTGGGGATGCAAGATCGCTCATAGAGATTTTGAAAGCGGCTATAACACATAAAGGTTTTTCACTGGTAAATATCCTTCAGCCATGTGTTACTTTTAATAAAGTCAACACATATCAATACTATTTAAAACACGCATATAAGCTTCCCGAAGATTATGTCCAAAATGATAAAAAAATTGCAATAGCAGAAAGTATGGAAGTTGATGAAGAAAAATTTCCTTTAGGTATTTTGTACAAAGAAGAAAGGCCTGCGTATCATGAGCAGATTTCTCAACTTGAAGCTCCACTTGTCAAGCGCGCACAATTTACCGATTTTGCTCCGTTCACCTCGTCATTTGTGTAGAAAAAGTGTGCTCAACCTCACATCTTGACTTTTAGCAATCAATTTAATATACTGCTAAGATATGTCTGAAAATATACAAAGCAATGATCAACTTTATCCTGTTGTGACGATACGTGATGGCATAGTATTCCCGTCCGCAGAAAACGTACTTGTTTTCGGTCGAGACAAAAGTGTCTTAGCAATGAAACAAGCAATGAAAGAAGAAAAGAAGGTGGTCCTTGTAATGCAAAAAAAGGTGGATCTCGATGACCCAAAGACATCTGATTTGTATGATATTGGCGTGGTTGCTCAGATAGACAAAATCGCAACGGGAGACAAAGGGCAGATAAATGCACTTGTCAAAGGATTGTATAAAGTTCATATCGACTCATACACGCAGACAGAGCCATACTTTTCGGCATCGGTCTCGGAAATTTTAGAATCTTCACAGGAAACCGAAGAAATACTTGCAGTAGTTAAATATATCTCAGGTCAGGTAAAAAAAGCGATAAATCTCGGAAAAACGATCGATTTTGTATTCTTGATGAATATTCTCAATATCCAATCATCACACAATTTTTCAAATCAAGTGGCGATGATCGTAGATATAAAGACAGCTGAAAGGCAACAACTTCTCGAAGAAACAGACCTTTTAAAAAGACTTCAAAATGAAGTTGAATATATCAACAAGGAAATCAAAGTTCTCGAGCTTGAACACAATATTTCAAATAAAACACACAAGAAATTTGAAAAAAACATGAGAGAGACATTCCTCCGGGAAAAGATGAAGACAATCGAAGAAGAGCTTGGAGACAAGGGCGACAATGTCGAAGTAAATGAATATAAAAAAAAGATCAAAGATGCGGCGATGCCTGAAGATGTGCAGAAAAAAGCAGTAAAAGAACTCAAACGTCTTACGCAGATGTCTCAGTACAATCCAGAAGCATCATATATCCGGTCATATCTTGATTGGTTGGTTGAGATACCATGGGAAGTGGCATCAAAACAAAATATAGACATAAAACTTGCACAGAAAATTCTTGATGAGGATCATTTTGGTCTGAAGAAAGTGAAAGAGCGAATCATCGAATTTCTTGCAGTAATGAAGCTCAAAGACATCCAAGATGAAGAGGAAAAAGCAGCCCAGAAAAAAAAACCAGAAGATAAGAGACCTTCAAAAAAACATGAAACTCAGCCTTCAATTCTCTGTTTTGTTGGGCCTCCCGGAGTTGGGAAAACTTCATTGGGAAAATCTATCGCACGAGCACAAGGAAAAGAGTTTGTGAAAATATCGCTCGGAGGAATTCGAGATGAAGCAGAAATTCGTGGTCACAGACGTACATATGTAGGAGCACTTCCAGGACGGATGATCCAAGGTATAAAGCAAGCAGGCACAAATAATCCAGTGTTCATGCTTGATGAGATCGACAAAATTGGTAGCGATTATCGTGGAGATCCATCTGCCGCACTCCTTGAAGCATTGGATCCAGAGCAAAATCATGCCTTCTCGGATCATTATCTCGAGGTTCCCTTTGATATGTCTGATGTATTTTTTATCACAACTGCAAATGTCCTTGATACTATTCCTGACGCACTTCGTGATCGATTGGAGATCATTCATTTCGTAGGGTATACAGAAGAAGAAAAATTCAATATTGCCAAAAACTACCTAATTCCAAAGCAGGTGAGAGCGCACTATATACCAGAAAAAAGAATATCCATCACTGATGGTGCACTTCAAACAGTCATTCGCAGATATTCTCGAGAGGCAGGAGTGCGCGAACTTGAGAGACAAATCGCAACTGTTCTTCGAAAAGTTGCTCGTGATATTGTTGAAGGAAAAATCAAAGGAAAAGGAAAAGCTATCGGACAAACCGATGTTCAAAAATATCTTGGTCAATATAAGTATTCAGATTCATTGATCGAAGAAAAAGATTCTGTGGGTATTACAACTGGTCTTGCATGGACGCAAGTAGGCGGGGTTATCCTATTCGTTGAAGTTGCAAATATGCCTGGAAAAGGATCATTGACGCTCACAGGAAATCTCGGTGACGTCATGAAAGAATCCTGTCAAGCGGCGCTCACCTATATTCGAGCTCGATGGGATATGTTTAAACTTGAAGAAAAATTTTACATGGATATGGATATCCATGTCCATGTTCCAGAAGGTGCTGTCCCAAAAGATGGACCTTCGGCTGGAGTATCAATTGTCACTTCAATGATTTCATCACTCACAGGTATTCCAGTGAAGCATGATGTAGCGATGACCGGCGAGATCACACTTCGGGGAAGGGTGACAGAGATAGGAGGGCTCAAAGAAAAAATCATAGCAGCTCACAGAGCAAAGATAAAAACGGTAATTATTCCTGAGGAGAATAAGAAAGATTTGGTCGATATTCCTGATAAAGTCAAAAAAGACCTGAACTTTGTCTTTGCAAAACATATAGATGACGTGATTCAAGCCGCACTTACATTTCCCACAAAAAAGAAAGTCTTTGAAGATAGACGACGTCATTTGACACTCAAGAAAGAGAAGATAAACTAAGGGTGCGACCTTAAGATCAAATCATCATATTTCGGATCTTGAATACCACGTTATATCCGAAGTACAGAAGTGGTTGTATCACAAGGTCATAACTTCCCACAAATTCTACAAAGCTTGTTCCATATCCTTCTTTAAACCTCGTAAATCCTGACCATTTTCCATCCCTATCATACGTAGGAGGGAGCGATCCCCACATATCAAACTCTGTTGCGTTATATTTTTTTCCGAACTTTATTGCTTCCCACATGAGAAGATTTGATCCCATGAGGTCTCGATTGGATTCGGAAGATCCTCCGTACGGATAGTACAGTTTTCCTTTGAAGAGAAAAAGCTCATATGCAGCAAGAGGCTCATCACCATGGTACGCGATCAAGATATGAGCATGGGTATTTTTGAGACCTTCCCAGACGGTTTTGTGATACGACCTATTATGTCCTCGATACTCTTGCCGATTGGTTGTTTGAAAATAAAGATCTGAGAACACTTTAAAACCTTGGTCATCCGACTCTTCGCGCACAGTCACACCTTTCCGCGCGGCGTAACGGATGTTGTATCTTGTTTTTGATTTCATATTCTGTAGGAGCGTATCTTCATCGGGCTTCAAATCGAGTATTTGTGTCCAAGTTGGGAAAAGAGGGTGGGGGGAATTCTTAAAATTTTCAATTTTCAATTTGCAATTTTCAATTAATTTACAATTTACAATATCTTTATTAGCATCTGGCTCGAATTTAATAAACAGAAGATTGTGTTCTTTTCCATATTCCTTCAAAAAGTGGAGAAGTGCCTCAGTCGGAAGGACAGAGCGAGGGATATATCCAACCTGAAAAGAAGTATGCGGAATGTTGTGGAGTGTCATTGTAAATACATTCTGAAGAACGTCTTGATCGTACTGACCAATACGAACCACTGCTATACCAGTTTTTTTACGAACTTCTCCCCACTCCCAGGATTGGAGGGGGTGATGCGCGACTTGATTGAATTCCTGTTGGTCAAAGTTGTCAGGAATAGTTTGTATATTCATATATTTCTTAAGGTGATTTTAGTGAACTCTTATTTAATCGAAAAAATTCCTCGAAGCTCTGCTTCGGGGTAGTTCATCTGAATTTTAAAAATTTCTATTGCTGATTGTTTGAATGTGTTCATATCTTTTATTCTATAGTTTTATTGGAATCGGAAAGCTCTGCAAATTTAGCTGACATTGTAGGATTCCCTCGCGTTAACCGTTTAATTGTCAAATCTTCTGTCTTATTATTAGCTATACGAAGATTATTTTCTGACGACAGGAGGGCATCTTTGGTTTTTTGAAGATGGTCAATGGTTTTGTCTATTTCTTCAATAGCATTTTTGAACTTTCGACTTGCTAGATCGTAGTTTTTTGCAAACCCTTCTTTGAATTTATTAACATTGTCTTCAAAGTTAGTTATATCAATATTTTGACTTTTTACTAAAGCAAGTTCAGTCTTATATTTAAGAGAGTTCATTGCTGCATTTCGAAGTAAAGTTATTATTGGAATAAAAAACTGTGGGCGGATTACATACATTTTTTGAAATTTGTGAGAGACATCAACAATACCAGTATTGTATAATTCATTTTCCGCTTCCAAAAGCGAAACAAGAACAGCATATTCGCATTTCTTTTCAGTGCGATCTTTGTCTAGTTCTCGCAAAAAATCTTCATTACGTTTTTTGGTAGCAGTTTCATCGCCTTCATTTTTCATCTCAAACATGATCGAGATAATTTCATTACCCGACTTATCAGTTTCTCGATAGATATAATCACCCTTGCTTCCAGATGCTGAATCGTTGTCTTTTTCGAAATAGGCACTTTGAAAGGCAGTGGCGCGAAGCTTGTTAAATTCGATCTCACAATGCTGTTCCAGAGTCTCGCCCACCATTTTGGTACTGAGTTTTAATTTCATATCTTTACGAAGGGCGATCTCATCATCTTTCATCTTGATAATGTCGTCTTTAGTCTTGAGTTCAGAGGAATACTTTTCCTGTAAAGATTTTTCAAGCAATTGCTTCTCGGTTTCTTTGCTTTTCAGCTCTCCAACCAGACTGTCGCGTTCTTTTTCAATTTTCTTTACTGCTTCAGTAACACTTAATTTCTTCTCAACATCTGTTTTATCAAGTTTTGACTTTATTTCAGCAAGCTCAGATTCCTTCTTTGCTAATTTCTCCGCAAGATTACGATCATTTTCGGCTCTTAACTCTGCCAACTCTTTATCTTTCTTTGCCAATTCTGCCTGCAATGTGTTTTTAAGATTTGATTCTGCAAGCTTAACAGCATTCTCTTTTTCCTTTTCAGCTAGCTCTAATCGTTCATGTAGTTCTTTGTCAAATACATGATCACGGACTTGCTTGAGGATATCCGCAAACCCAGCTTCATCAACTTTAAAAACTTTTTTACAGTGTGGACATATAATATCGTTCATAAAATTTCTTTGAATAATTTGGTAATTTATAGTTTAAAAAGGTATATCATCTTCTGTACTTGACGCCATAGGTTCTTCTAATTTTTCGCTATTGTCGATATCCGGAATCTCCTCAGACAAAAAATCCTTTAGCTTTTGAAACTCGTCTGGGATTTCATCGAATTTGACATCGAGCGCCCATTTGTGTGCGTTTTTTACTTTCCCTGAATCATTGGAACTAGATAAACCTAAAAATGATTCTAAATTCACCGCGACCTCTAGGCCGGTACCATTACTTAAAACGTTAGGTAAAAAATCCTTTTCTGGTTTGTAACTTTTATCTTCTGGATCCTCGTCCCATACTGCAAAATAAGTTTCTAATCCAATTAAGTTACAGACCCCCAGAAAATAATTGACTCCACCTTTTCCACTACAGGATATCACCGAAATTCCAAGTGCATCCAAGTCTATATTCCATTTTTCTTCGCACAAAGTGGTAAACAAAATTTTGTCTGAAGCCCCCTCGACTAACAATACTTTCTTTGCAAAGAAAAGCTCATTTCTCTCCGCGTTGAAATGAGTGTATATCTTATATTTAACACCATCATTTTCAGCGTTCTCACTGTTAAAATAGTCATCCTTTTTCAGTTTGTAAGTCCCTAGTTCAGAGCTCCTTCTGAGTAAAAGAATATCATCAGCCCTATATGCACTTACAAAGTTGGGATTATGTGTTGTATATATGATTTGTGTATTTTCTGACAGCTCGATAAAGCTTTTGTATAGTGATCTTTGTGCTTGTGGATATAGATAAATTTCTGGCTCTTCAATACCAAAAATTACCTTTCCTCCCATTAATTCTGAATATGTTTGAAAGATAGATATCATCAACAAGTTCTGCATCCCAGCGCCCACCTCTTCACTATCGAAGTGTTTATTGGGAATATCTTCCTTTACATGAACTTGCAGTGTTTTATAGAACCAATTTAGGTTATAGATATCCAGACTAGGATCGAAATCACAAGCAAGTCCGAGACTATTTTCTTTACATTTTGCTTTAAAGGTATCTACAAATTTTTTAAAAGTAATATCTTGAGAGAAATCGTCTTCCAGAAACTCCTTTGCCAGAGACATTTTTTCTTTAAATTCGTCTTTTAGTTTTTGTTCATTGTTATCATAATGAATAACATAATTCTCATAAACTAGCCTCATCATCTTCCCAAGCATAGTCCATTGACTTACCCTTAATTCAGATGACAAATTTCGGTCTGAAGTGATAAAAATGAAATGACATAACTTCTTAAATGTTTCCTGACCGTAAAAAGTACTGCCTCCATTTATTGTTGTTCTGGCTGATAATTCAGGAATTAACGACATTGTGAGTTCAACACTTGAAACTTCAGTGTCTCGATAACCGCTATTGCTCGGAACAGAAATTGGTGTGTTAAAAACAATCTCTATTTCAATAGATTTAGTTGTGTCGTTAAAGAGTTCTCTTGCAACCTTAGCTTTCGTCGTCCACCCTTCACCCAAAACTAAATCGATTGCTTTCAAAACATTAGTTTTGCCACTACTATTCGGACCAATCAGAGCTGTAAGGCTATTGGGCTCAAACCTCAGCTCTTTAATAGACCGAAAATTTTTAATGTTAATTTGTGAGATCATAATTTTGGTTCACTTATCGATTCCCTTTTGCCCTATTGTGCGTCTTGCAGAGCATTTGGCAGTTTTCAATATTTGTTTCACCACCCTTGCTCCATGCTGAGACGTGATCGGCATCCATCTCGCTGAAGCTCCAGATTTTTTCGTGGTTAGCATCGTGACCGATAGCACACAATGGACAGTTGGACTTATCCTTAGTCTGAGCGATTTTGGTTTGCTTAGCATAAACTACCTTCTTAGTAGGTTCGTCAAATACCCTCACATTTAGGAGTTTGGTATCTTGCGAACCACCCAAGATATACTCGAACACGCCACGCCTATCTTTTATTTCAAAACTACTGAGGAGCTCGCGCACTTGTTGAGAAACTTCAGCTGGGTCATAGTCTTGCTTATAATACGTTTCGTACAATCTGCCCCATTCCAAGCCCCTCATCTCACTCTCAACATCGGTAAACACGCCAGATATCCAATCAATAACCTTTGTAAAGTGTGATTTCAGTTCGGTAATATCATGGTCGTGGCGGTGCTTGCTCATATAAGCGTCAATTTCACCGTGGCTCACCCAGTTCAGCGCACACTCTAGATATGCCTGGCGCTTTATGTCGCCAGCAATATACGCACTCCACTTTTGGACAAGTGAGTTATTGCTGTTGCTGAACTCTTCTCTGGTAAGCGTGACAAATGGTCCAGAGTAAACAGCATTTAGAATTTCTTGTTGAGTTAGTGGCACACCGGCAATGTTGATGGTTTTGAACCAATCTTTAATCTCAGGCTCATCACCCACGCAAACATATACTAGTAGCGACGCGTTCATTATTTTTTCGCGCTGGCTTTGAGCCATCCCACTAAAATACTGTTCGTGTCCATTAGCGTCTTTGATCGCAAACTTACCGGTTACAAACCGCCCTACGCTAGTGATGCGCTGTTGGCCATCAAGGACTTCAAACTTGTCATCACTAACCTTGTTAAAATACAGTAGACCTATGGGGTACTCTTTCAATAACGATTCAATAACCGCCTGCTCACGCTTGCCACCGTCACCGGCGTAGATGTAATTACGCTGATATTCCGGCTGGATAGTGAGCTTACCCGCAAGTCCAAACAGTCCTTTGCCTTCCAGTTCGTTATAAACGAATCCGTCTACGACATCATGTATTGTGTATTTTTGGAGTGTTGTAATCACAATTTCTCCTTTCTGTGCTTGATAAAAATTCTTTTATATGCCATCTTGGCGACGTTATTTTCATAGTATCCAGCTGTCGGATTACCTTCTTTATATGCTCCTGTACCACCATCTTTATAATAATCATCAACAAACTTTTTTGTTAAACCTGGTGTTTTCTTGTATTTATCATCAACGAGACCATTATCACTTGTTCCTAAAATTTCAAACTGCTTAGGGGAGTACTTGTCTAAAAAGCTGATTGGTACACCCATCACTCCGTTATAGTCTTTCGGGATGTTTTTGACTAGGGATATTTCGACAGCATCATAATTATCATAGTGCACGAACAGTTTATTAGTGCTGAACTTTATTACATCTGCCTCGGTCATTAAAGGAATTGGTTGATATAATCGTCCGTGATCGAGATTTGTAAACCAGCGTACGCCTTGCACTCTTGTTATATATATTTTTTTTCCTTGTTCATTTGTTTTGATTTCGCGAACTTGATCGAGATTTGCAATAGCTTCTGGAATTTCATAGAACATAGCACCACCATTAACTCTTGCATTGTTCCCGAGCCATACCTTATTCCCTTTAATCATTGGAAAAATTTCCTTATAGGTTATTGCATTAAGATTACCAATGATCAGAAATTGTTTTTTGTGCGCGAAAAGTTGCGTAATATATTCCCGAAATAAACTAAATGGAGGGTTAGTGACGACGATATCAGATTGCTGAAGTAGCTCTATGCACTCTTGGCTACGGAAATCGCCGTCACCGTCCAGTGGCGCCCACTCGTTATTTTTGTTGGCCTTGAGCTGCATGGCAATATCCTGCAAGTTAAACGCACCGTCGCCATCCATATCGCCAACATCGTTAATGATAAATTTGTTGGCCGTGATTTTTGGACGACCTTTGATGGGTTTGAGCGTTTTATCGTCACCAAACAATGCTAGTTGCGTGTTGGCTACAGGTGATGGTTTGTAGCTTGTGGTGATAAGTTGCTTAAGTCCCAGGCGCTTGAAGTTTAGTACAAAATAGCGGAAAAAATTGCTCTCAAACGGGTCGTCGCAGTTGCAGTAGATGACTTTGTCTTTGAAGGTATCAGGGTCATATTCAAGATACGCCTCAATCTCCTTTTGAATATCGGAATACTGCGTATAGAACTCATCGTTCTTTTCTCGTTTTGCATTTGTAAGATTTTTGTTTGCCATTGTTTATTTTTTGAATTCTTTTATAAACTCTCCAAATACTTTTTGAACTAAAATTGTTTTTGTTGTTCGGGCATTAGGGTATATTCCTGTTGGTATAGCAGAGTATCGCCGGGATTCCATCCAAGCTTTTTAAGTTGGTCTATTATTTTCAAATCCGTATCTGTTGCTTCATTGTGTTTCACATTCTCATTTTATCAAAAAAGCTGGTGATTAACGATTGGTTAGCTGTTTTTCTTAAATGATTTTTGATTTCTTGAATGTGGCAAAAAATTTTCCCCAGTGACTACACTTTGTCCAATTTTTTCTTCCAAGGCAATACGAGCATCTTTGGCAATTTTTCCACCTTTTCTTGCGGGAATTTTATTTTCTTCCAACCCTTCCGTTTTATCCGTTTCTGAAATTCTTCTTGTTGAAAGTTCCGCCAAGGCGGTGAAAATCAACTCTTCTTCGCTCATGTGATCTCGGAGATTTTGAGTTTTCAAACCTTTCAAGTTTTTATGACCTTTTACAGACAGATCACTCCACTCCTGATGAATAATATTTGTCAAAATTGCAAATTCTTCTCCTTTTTTCACGTTATGATCGCTCCAATAATCCGTCAATTTGTTTCTCGTTTCTTGCCCCATCATTCTTTGTTGTATCCATTTCTTGCTACGCCCCTGTTTTTGCCAATAGTCACGGCTCCGATTCAGTGCTTTTTCTGGATCGCTCATTTCCTGTACTCTATCATAACCCACCTTTGCAAGCCAGAGCTTGATGGGTTCGGCCTTTTTAGATGGGACTGATTGTATCAGGCGAAGAAGGATCTCTACATTTGCCACGTCAGTCTTGTAATATTTTCCATCAGCGGATAACATTTTCAGTTTGTCACATTTTGTGACAGACTCATTCCCTTCTTTTTTTAGACGATGTTTAAGAGTTGTCCAATAACTTTGAGCTTTTTTAAAATTATCCTGTTCAATTAAAATCGCAATAATATCTATGATCGAGAAATACCACGTTTCAGTTTTTTTGTCATAGTGCCTACGTATTTTATACGTTTCAAAAATTGCCAAAGAGTTTAAATTGTTATTTATCATAACATTCCAATTTTATCAAAAAAGCCGGTGATTAACGAAGTATGATATTAGAAAAGCTATTTATTCTTGACAAGCACTTTTTATAACTTCAAGAGTTTCCTTGGCGCACTTTTTCCATGAAAAATCTCTAATTCGCTTTTTTCCTTTTGCGATAAGCGTTGTGACTAGATTTTTATCACCATACAATTTTTCAAGCTTGTCATTGAGGTCATTGCTATCTTTCGGATCAAAGTACAAACATGCATCTCCACCAATTTCTGGCAAACTTGCATTGTGAGATGCTATTACTGGACAAGAATGGCTCATAGCTTCAAGAATCGGAAGCCCAAAGCCTTCGTAAAGCGATGGGAAAGCAAGACAAAATGCATTTTGATAGAGACTACTTTCGATTTCATCTGAAACATATCCTGGAATACACACACTTTCTTCCATATGGAGAGCTTTAACCGTTGCAAAAATCTCATGAAACATCCAACCTTTTTTTCCTTGTAGTACGAGCTTGAAGTCAGGATGAAGTTCGTGAAATTTTTTAAAGGCGACAATGAGTGTGGGGATATTCTTTCTTGGTTGAAGAGTTCCAACATGGAGAATATATCTATTTGTACTCAACCCAAATTCTCTTTTGATTACAGACTTACTATTTTTTGTTTCTGGGTATTTGGTAAATCCATTATAAATGACTTGGATCTTTTCGGAACTAATAGGATATTCTTGGAGAATGTCCTTTTTGGTAGTTTTGGAAACACCAATGATTTGACGTGCCTTTTGAATCGAGTACTTTGTCCAGTTTGTGAGTTTATACAGATCGCGGCGTCGGAATTCATTTGGAAATTTGAGAAACGAGAGATCATGGATTGTCACGACGAGCGGTTGCTTGAGAAAACGAGGCGAATAATGCGCCGGTGCAAAAAATACATCAATATCCGACCGAAATAAAAGATGATAGGGCAGGAAAATTTGAGACCAGAGCATTTTTGCTGGAACCACTTCATAAACAAAATTCTCTTTCGCTTTCGGCATGCTTTGTTTTGGTTCTTCACGAAGAAAGATAGTAAAAATTATATCTTTGTGATTGGTTTTTGCAAAATGTTTCAGGAGTTCAAGTGTATACACAGAGACGCCGACGTGGTTGTCTACATTTGCTTCATTTCCATCAATGCCGATATTCATGTATTTCGTATAACGTATAACGCGTAGCACTCATTGCTATGTTTTGTCATTTAAGGACGTAACTAACGTATTATAATAGTTTTGCCAGCTGAATTTTTTGGATTGAATTATTCCCTTTTGAATGAGTTGTAAACGGAGCTCTTCAGAATTGATAAGTTGCGATATGCTATTCTTGATTGAGTTTTCATCGAGAGGATCAAATAGTACTGCAGCCTCTCCTGCAATTTCTGGAAGAGATGAGGTATTGCTTGTTGCTACAGGGCAACCGTATTTCATCGCTTCTACAACTGGATACCCGAATCCTTCATACAATGAAGGAAAAACGAAACAAAGCGCGTTGGAGTACAGCGTTGCAAGGATTTCATCAGAGACAAATCCAAGAAATAGTATATTTTTATTTTGCTCTCCATGTAATTTTCCCCAACCATCCGGTCCCACAATAACAAGTTGGAGGTTAGGAGTATTCTTTCTCAATTTTTGAAATACATTGATGAGTCTTTGAATATTCTTCCTGGGCTCTCTTTTCCCAACAGACAACAAAAATGGTTTGTTGATGTGATAGTCGTTAAGATGCTTTTGTTGATCGTGAATAGAAAGAGACGAGATTATCTCTACTCCGGGATAGTTCAATACGATTTTATCAGCAGGGATTTTATATTCTTCCTGCAAGTCTTGTGCTGTCGACTTTGAGTCTGTAAATATTATTTCTGACTCCTTTGATATATATTGTAGCCTTTTTTGTTGCGCTCGTATGATCTTAGAATGAACCGTTTCTGGATGTCGAACAAATATGAGGTCATGTATGATTGTAGTTTTTTTTATACTGAGTGGATATTCGATCCAATCAGATGTGATGAACCAGTCAAGGTCAGTTAAGAGTTTAGAGTTATGAGTTACGAATTGAGTGAATCCTCGAAAATTATTACTAACATAAGAAAGAAACGATGGTGGAAATGGAAATGAGTGCAAAGAGTGAGGGCTATTTGTAATTTTCTGCCTGAGAGTGGAGTCGATTTTTTGTCGAAATGATGAGTAAAAAAATACCCACTCATGAGTTGTATCTTTTTGAATCAAAATAGTCCGAACAAGACCTTCGGTAAACCGAGCGACTCCCGTTCCTTTGTGAGCAATTTGTGATATGTCTACTCCAATTTTCATACTAGTTGCTTATGGTTTTTCGGATAATATGTCGATATACGTTCTCAAGTTTTTTGGCAATAGATTCCCAACTGAACTTTTCACTCACCAAATCAAATGCATTTTTTTGAATTTTTTTATACAATTGAGGATCAGAAAGAATTTTTTGGATCTGTGAAACAAACTCTTCTGGAGTTTGTGCGATCACCGCATGCTCACCATCAATAATGCCAAGTCCTTGCACACCCACATTTGTCGAAACGATGGGAAGCCCCGATGCCATACTTGCCAAAATCTTGAGGCGTGTCCCACCAGGACCAAAAATTGGTGCAATGAAAAGAGTTGCTGAGCGATATAGTTTTTTGACGATTTGTGCATCTCCAGGATCAAGATCGATAATCTTGATATTCTTTTTATGGGATTTGGGAATCTTTCCTTCAGCATTTTGTCCAGCAATAATGACCTCCATATTGGGAATCTGATCATTCAGAAGAGGATATATAGACTCAATTAGATATGTTGCTGCCTCGACATTTTGCAACCAAAAAAAGTTTCCTAGAAACAAGAGCTTTGGTTTGGAAAGTATTTTTTCAGGTAAATCTTTCACAAACATTTCATCTCCAGCACCGTTTGGAATGACTACTGGTTCAATACTTGGTGCCAATCGTTTGATTTCATTTTTGTCAAACTCGGATACTGTTGCCACAAGATCAGCCTTTTTCCAGTAATATTTTTCCCAATGTTTTAGTTTAATGATATCGATATGAAGCGGAAGTCGGAGAAACGAAGGTAGAGACGATGTAAAGTGTTGGTAGACTTTGTATTCAATCGTTTGCTCCACGAGAAGAATCGGCGTAGATGTCTTCGGAATATGTGGCATGATGTAAAATGTCTCCGCATGAATAACATCAAAAGTCCTTTCTTGAAGGAGAGTTTTTATTTTCTCAGCTGCTTCTTTAGAATAATTTCGGACAATCAGAAATGGCTGATTGGTGAAAGCTGCTTTTGCGATGATACTCGGCTTCCATGGTTTACTTGCTCTCTTACATAGATGTATTTCAGAGCAATATGAGCTCAAGTGTTTTGCGTACTGTTTTTCTTTTTCATCTTTATAGAGTGCTACAAGTGTAATAGAGTGATTTCGCGCGAGGTATTTGAGCAAGTAGTGCGTACGAATCTGTCCGCCTGATGCTGGAGGATACGGAAGGTAGGGGGTGAGCATCAAGATATTCATACGTATTGAAATTAATCTTCAATGTGAGCTAAAGTTTTACAAGTAAGTATAGATCGGTCTCGACCATTATTTCCAGATTTCTTGATTTTAAATCTGTTTTTAATCCTTCATTCGAGGTTACCAGATAGCTATATCCAAGATTTTTCAGCTCATCTATATCTTTATAAACTGCAGGTGCACCCTTTCTGTCGGAAAGGTACAGAAGAGTTGTGTCTCCACTTCTGTCCGTCACGATTTTATCTTCAGGAAGAGTGAAGGTTTTGATGAGCGCTGCTATCTGTGGAAGATCATTTGGGTATGTGTAAAAGTCTTTGACTTTATAAAACGAAAACACAAGGCTGAAAATGATTGCGACACATACTGTGGGATACAGTACTATTTTTTGAACATATTTTGATGGTAGTTCAAATATATTTGCGATTCCAACTCCACCCATGAGTGCAAGCATTGGAAGAAGAATTGTTTGATAGTATTCATGCTGTACATTTCCCCCTTGAAAGGTGAAAAGATAGACGAGACCCGAGAAGAGAATGCTTTGAATAAAGAGGTTTTTATACTTTCCGATAACACCAAATAGTACAAACGCTACTCCATAAATACCAAATATTTCAGTTCCAATGCGCTCCATGAAAATCCATCGGAAAAATGCGGGGCGAAAAAATATTTCTTTTGGACCTTCGAATGTATTTACCTGAGTGATGAGCCATGCGCTTGCGGGTATACCTTCTGGATACTGGAGAATGTACCAGCGCCACAGAATAAGCGGGACAAGCCCAATGAGAAAAAACACATATGGTCGCCAGTTTTTTAAGACATCGAATTTGTATGTCTGAATAAAGAGATACCCTGTAGCAAATGAATAAAATATTGTTGTCGGTTTTGTAAGAATGGAAAGCGCAAAAAACACAGAGCCAACCAAAAGGTGGGTAATTGACTTTTTATTGTTTGTGAGCCCAATATGTAAAAATAGAAGCGATAACATCATGAATGCAACAGCAGTCGACTCAGGAAGTACAACTCGTGAGAAAAATACAAAAAAAGGAAAAATTGCATAAATTCCTGCAGACGCTACAGCTGCAGTTCGGCTTTTTTCTTTCAGTGCAAGATAGTATAAGACTCCAATTGTCACCAGCGAAAAGAGTGCCGAAGTGAGTCGCCCATATATTTCAAGAGATGTAATTGGAAAATATTTGTATAAAAATCCAAAAACTGCATTGTAAATAGGGAACTCTACCATGCGAATTCCAGTTGGATTTTCTAAGCCCGTCTGAATACTTGAAAGGTCGTCGTATGTCGGTTTCAGAAGATTGAATCCGTCGCGGGTAAAGTTTCGAGCAACTGCAGCGGTATCGACCTGTCTCCATGAGTGAAGATCCGCAAGAGGAGTATCTATTTTATACAGTCGTAACGCAAGACCAATAACTAATATTACCGCGAGAATAATGATATCTTTTTTTTTCATAATGAATGTTTCAAGCGTAGTATTATATCTTCAATTTTCCAACGCTCTTTTTCTGCACAAATAGCTTTGATGATGCAAAAAATATTCCTGCAAGAAGCCAGAACATGTAAGCGAGCTTTGATGCTTCAAATAGGTCAATGTATCCAGCATTGATAAAGAGGCCAACGAATCCAAATAGGAATCCGTAGAAAATATATGCATACTTTTGTTGCATTTTTTTTGTATGTTTGAATATTGGCATAATGATCGATCCGAGAATAGCAAGAAACAAAAGTGTTCCCAAGAGTCCAGTTTCTCCGAGCCACCGTAGATAGTCTCCGTCAGTCGCCTCACCGAGCGAAGATGGACCACTGCCAAGGAGGGGATTTCTCCAAAAAGCATGAAATGCTCTTGGCCATGAGACTTGAAGTCGAGTAGATATTGAAATGTCAGGAAGGTATTTTATTATGGGAATTTGTCGTAAAAACACGAGATCGACTGCGGAATTAATCTCTTCAGGAGAGTATGTTTTTCCTGATTTTTTTCCTTCTTGTAACAAATCCTCACGAATTTTTTGCCGTGCGACATATTCAGTATCAGTATCTACTACCACTGGGATGCCGCTACCTACAGTTGAAAGGTTTGATCCAGACCCGAAATCACCAGGAGGCAAATCATCTGGTGTCATATTGCGAGCTACGAATGTTTGTCCAGTCTCCGAATCCACAAAGACTTTTGTTTGCTGAAATGTTCTTGTCAATCGATTTGCAAGATTGTCAGAAAGTGGAGTGAGAACTGCAGTTGCAATGAGTATGATGGCAAGAAGTTTGAATTTGCGCATCATCACGAGAAATACTGTGATGGAGAATAGATATGCAATATATGATGCGCGTGATCCTGCAAGAACGAGTGTACCAAGAGAAAGAAGAAAAAGTATAAAATATTTTTTTGATTCTGTATATAAAAAATACCCAATGAGTATTGGCATGAGTAAAATAATATAGGCACTCAGATCATAATGTCCAGCAAATGTGGATGAGATACGAGACCAAGACTCAAGTACCAAAATGTAACCCTTTGCGTATTCGGGGTTCATGGTCTGTACTGCGGGCCAGCCCATAAATTTCTGTCCAAATCCATAAAGCGAGACGATTGCAAGAACGCTAAATATAAGCTTGAGATAGAGGAAAAAATCTTTCTTTGATTTTATCGTTGAATATGCAACAAAGAAAATAAGCATGTATTCGATGCGTCTTGCACTATGAAGAAAGCCCAAATGGTCAATGATGACTGTTTTTTGGAAATAATATCCCCAAATAAATGAGAGAAATACTGCTCCCCAATACAAAAGGAATAAATACAATATTTTCCAAGGAATTTCCATTTTTTTTCGAAAAAATTGAATTGCAATGGCAAGACCCACAAGAACCATATAAAAATCTTCGACACGGATCGCTATATAGGTATAGTTGACCATTCTCACAGGAAGTTTTGGATAAAGTGGGATGAGGAAAATGAAGCCAATGACAAGAACTTTCAAAAGATGAATATCAAGCCATTTTAGCAATTTCGAGAGCTTTTGCATATGTCTCTGTTAAATATTGATTTTTTGTTAATTTACCAATCCAAATAGCAATAAGTGCTTTTAATTGTAACATACTAAGAAGGAGAGATATAGAGAGAGATGAGTGATGTTTTTTATAGAAATATTTGAATCCTTTATACACTTGTAAGATTGGATACGTCTTCCCTTCGCTCGATGCTGACCCAAGATGGATAAATGGAGCATAGGGATAAAAATAGGTATTATAATGCATTTTTTTTGCACGATACAGGAGGTCAATTTCATCCATATACATGAATATTTTTTCATCAAAACCATTCAATTTGCTAAATATTTTTTTGGTAGTCAAGATACATGCACCAGATACCCAGTCGATTTGAGTGATTTTATCGGGAGATTGACGTGAAAATCCCCAATGATCTCCTTTTGCAAAAAGTGCCCCAAATACGACGGGAAGTGAATAAAAGGGTCCTCCAGATGGTTGCAGAGAGCCATCTTTATTAAACAACTTTCCGCCGAGAAAATGGATGGATTGTTGATTATTCTTGTAATACTCAAACAACTTTGAAATTGCATCATCTTGAATAATAATGTCTGAATTGAGAAAAAGAATATATGATCCATGAGCTAATGTAACCGCTTCATTATTTCCTTTTGAAAAGCCGAGATTTTCATGGTGAGCAATTAATGTAATCTGTTTGAATTTCTGAGAAAGAACGCGCACAAACTCTACGGATTTGTCTTTTGAAGCATTATCAAACACAATGATTTCATATCCAAATCGAGCCGCTTTGAGTGAGGTAAGAATAGATTCGACTGTTTGCTTGGTAAGCGCAGCGGTATTATATGATAGTACGATGATAGAAAGCTCTATCTTCGTGTGAGGGCTATTGTTTGAAGGCATACTTTATATTATAATTCAACAGGACTGTTTTTGTTATTATTGTTTAGTGGAAACTAATTGATTCATTATTGTAAATAGGCTGGGTAGCTCAGCGGTTAGAGCGGTCGTTTCATAAGCGACAGGTCGAGAGTTCGATTCTCTCCTCAGCCACGTGGATTAGCCCTTAGCTGATAGCTAATGGCTATTAGATAATAAAAATGATGAATACACAATCGGTATTATTTTCCTTCTCTGGAGCGGTAAAAAAGCATCTGCGTCGCGGTACCGAACTTGGATATCCAACGGCAAATATTGACGTGGAGCCAAAAACTCCTGAAGGGATTTTTGTTGGATTTGCACAGATTGATGAAGTACTGTATCCATCTCTCATTTTTGTTGGAAAAGCGCTCACCTTTGATGAACATGATAAAAAAGCCGAGATTTATATACTTGATTTTGACACCAATATTTATGGAAAAGAAATGAAAGTAATATGTATTCAGAAAATTCGTGATAATATGAAGTTTGAAAACAAGGAAGCATTGATTGCACAAATGCACGATGATGAAAGACAGGCGAGAGAATATTTTAATAATCAGTCATCCTCGCGAATGCGGGGATCCATTCTCTAGTTCTGTATTATGGATTCCCGATCTAGTCGGGAATGACATGGAAATTAATAAAATAATGAAAATATGTATCAACTGAAAACTGAAAACCAAATAGCAAAGGGAATCTTTAAAACATCTATTGATGGTTTGTTTTTTGTTGAAAAATCCTTTCATGAAGATGAGCGGGGATTTTTTTCTGAAATTGGACGAATACCCGAAATTGAGGCTGTAACAGGTCAAACTTTTATTGTCAAACAAATCAATCATGCACGATCAATTAAGAATGTAGTTCGCGGGATCCATGCCGAGGGTTGGAACAAATTTATTTTTGTGACTGCGGGAAAAGCATATTGCGCACTTGTTGATCTTCGACCTCAATCTCCTACATACAAAACGATTGAGACATTCATCCTTGGTTTTGGCGAAGGAGCGTTGGACGGTTCACTGTATGTCCCCATTGGGGTAGGGAATTCGTATGCAGTCCTTGATGGTCCGATGGATTATGTCTATTTTGTGGATCGACTCTACGCAGATCGAGATAAGAGTGGAGATGCGGCAATTTCATTATTTGACCCTAAGTTAGCAATCGACTGGCCAATAGGGAAAGAAGCAATGATTCTTTCGGAGAGGGATAAAAATAGTATAAGCTTATAGAGAAAAATATTAACAACAAGGATAAAAAGACCACGCATCGGTATAAGATATCAAAAAATTTACTAATTTTATATTTCATGATATTATTGAAATATGAACAATGTGGATGAAATCAAAGAACAATACGAAGATATATTAGGTGCTAAAATTGAAAAAATTGAGGAGCTTTTAGTAGGAAAAAAAATTTCAAAAACTTTAGCAACCCGCCTAATGTCTTTTTATATCAAGAAAGAATTACTTAACAATATTAGTACCATTTGTAGATTCAATAAAACTTATAAAGAAAAACAAATATTGTTTACCTATCAATCTAATACGAAGGATTATTTTTCTTTATGAAAAACGAAAGTAAAGAAATTCAAAAAAAGAAGGAGTCGATATTTACAGAGAACGAAGAAAAGCTTGCTTTAGTTTTCCGCGAGATTGAGAGGGGCAATAACGATAAAATGAGTGAAAGTCACATCTCCGAAGTATTAAGTCAGAGAAGAGAGACGCACAAATATATTCACGAAGAGAGAATGCAATCTCATGAAAGATTTAAAATTGGTCAAAGAAATAATTTAATTAAATGGGGTGGAATAATTGGGTTTGTTGTTTTTATTTTACTTCTAGTGTAGTGTCTTTAAAATAGCTTTACCACGATTAACTTTAGTAATAATCTCAT
>PFSC01000032.1 GCA_002788865.1 Candidatus Roizmanbacteria bacterium CG_4_9_14_0_2_um_filter_39_13 | reverse complement strand
GTCAGGGAAAGAAGCCAGAAGATATGCAGTTACGACTGTTGTAGTCTTTGATACCCTGTGCTCTTGGCACAGGGTTGTTCATTACTGTTACTCATATTTTATATATATATAACACATATTTATATAATATTCAACGCCCTTAGTAAATACGTTGTCTATTTATAATATGTTAAAATAATTACATTCTATGGATAAACATACAGCTGCAGAAAGAAGTTACAATATGTCCCGTATTAAATCGAAAAATACAAAACCTGAGCTTTTTGTTTTCAGTACATTGGATAATTTAAATATTCAATATGAGAAGCATTACAATACATTAGGAAAACCTGACGTAGCTTTTCCAGATAAAAAAATTGCAGTATTTATAAACGGTGAGTTTTGGCACGGAAAGAGATTTAAGATAGAAAAAAAATTCTATCAGAAATTTTGGCAAGACAAAATAAGAAAAAACATTATTAGAGACAGAAAGAATTATAAACATTTAAACGAAAACGGATGGAAAGTTATAAAAATTTGGGATAAAGACTTAAAGAAAAACCCTGAAAAAGAGATCAATAAGATTCTTAAAGCTCTAAAGTAACTAAAAAATAGATTTAATATTTAAAATTCTTCATTGGGTAAATTCAATTTGTGATATACTAAAAAACGTGAACCAACTATATAAAGTTATAGATCTGTTTTCTGGTTGTGGAGGCTCAGCAGTAGGGTTCGCGCAGGCAGGATTTGATATAAAAGTTGCTTTAGATATAGACGTTCATGCATCCGAAACATTCAAGCTCAACTTCCCAAATGCACACGTTATTAAAGGAGATATTTCTAACGTTTCTTCAAAGGACTTACTCAACGCAGCAGGAGTTTCCAATGGGAAAAAGATAATTATTATTGCATGTCCTCCTTGTCAAGGTTTTTCTACGGCAAGAAGAAAATCCCAATGTCTTACCGACCCCAGGAATAGATTGATTTACGAATTTCTTCGAATAGTAGAGGAAATTAAACCCATGGCATTCGTTATGGAAAATGTTCCGGGTTTAGCCAGTGGTGCTGGTAAATCTATTTTTCTTGAAGTATTACAAAGATTAAAAGAAATCGGTTATTACACAGTTCATGGAATTGCAGACTCGGCCGATTACGGAGTACCTCAAAAAAGAAAAAGGCTGGTACTATTGGGAACAAATAATAAAAAAATTAGATTAGCTTTTCCTACAAAAACAAACCGTAATCCAGACATTTTAGATAGTACTTTACCACCGTGGAATAGTGTTAAAAATGCGATCGGAGAATTACAAGTAATTAAAGCAGGTGAAAAATCAAAGATAGATCATTTACATGTTGCTTCTAACTTGGCAGACATCAATCTGAAGAGAATAGCAAATACACCTCATGACGGAGGAAGTAGATCGTCTTGGCCTGACGATCTCATTTTAGAATGTCACAAAAAGACAAACGGGTATAAGGATGTATATGGAAGGATGAAATGGAATTCACCATCACCAACAATAACAGGTGGCTGCGTAATGATATCAAAAGGAAGATATGGACATCCAGAACAAGACAGAGCTATTTCGTTAAGGGAAGCGGCACGTCTCCAAACTTTTCCAGATATTTATAGATTTTCTGGAAATGTTGGAGAGATCGCCTCTCAAATTGGTAACGCAGTCCCATGTTTGCTTGCAAAACGAATAGCAGAGTCATTATCCAATTCACTCTCACTCCAAGAGTTAAATAAAATTGAGAATTTTTTTAGTAATAAAAATTATACTACTATCCCAAATACTTTCCAAATTAATGCTGCTTAAACGATATGTTTTTGCATATTTTTAACTATCAGATTGTTTTGTCGATTATATTAATTGATTTTTTGAGTCAAAAAGTTAAGAAGATCGATTTAGAATAGATATCACCCAATATATAAACTTAATAAAATTTCAAAAGCTGGAGATGAAAAATAAAAAGATTAAATTAAGTACAAATGACATAAAAAAGTTTTCTGATTTCTTTGAGATTTTAATAAAAATTGAAATGATATTTTGAGACCCTATGATATATACAAAAATTATCAATAAAGCCATTACATTTACTACAAAAATTCATGAAATAGACACAAAGAAAAAAAGAAAAGGGAAAGATATACCATATATCACCCATTCACTTGCAGTCGGACTTATACTCGCACGAGTGACCAAAGATGAAAATATTATTGCATTAGAAGAAATTTGGGCAGACATATGCCCGGGATTTATTATTACCACGACTTATGAGTGGAGCAATTGAGATATAAGATTATGACAAAGAATAAACAAATTGTTAAACAAAACAGCTTTACCGAGTTTCTCCTCTACACAACCCCAAATGGCAAAGTGAAAGTGGAGATATATCTCCATAATGAAAATATATGGTTGACACAAAAGTTGATCGCTATACTTTTTGGTTGCTCTACCGATAATGTTTCTTTGCACTTGAAAAATATTTTTGAAAGCGCTGAATTGCATGAAAATTCAGTTACCGAGGAATTCTCGGTAACTGCCAGTGATGGTAAAAAATATAAGACAAAACACTATAATTTAGACGCAATTATTTCTGTAGGCTACCGGGTCAATTCTACCAAGGCTACACTTTTTCGCATCTGGGCGACTGAAAGACTCAAAGAATATATCATCAAAGGCTTTACTATGGATGACGAGCGGTTAAAAAACCCCAATACTATTTTTGGCAAAGATTATTTTGAAGAACAGTTGGCAAGAATCAGAAATATTCGGTCAAGCGAAAGACGAATGTATCAAAAAGTAACCGATATCTATGCACAGTGTAGTGCTGATTATAACCCCAATGAAGAAATTACAAAGTTGTTCTTTGCAACCGTGCAGAACAAGCTTCACTTTGCAATTACAGGGCAAACTGCTGCAGAAATAATTCATGGAAGAGTGGATAGTAAAAAACAAAATATGGGATTAACGAGTTGGAAAAATGCACCCAAGGGATCTATCCGAGAAGCTGATGTGATAATTGCCAAAAATTATTTACAAGAAAAAGAGCTTGATTATCTTAATAGAATTGTAACGATGTATCTTGATTATGCTGAAATGCAGGCAAAACGCGGAATAATTATGTATATGAAAGATTGGGTAGCGAAGCTTGATGCCTTTTTGCAATTTAACGAGCATGCGATATTACTCGATTTGGGCAAGGTGAGTCACGAAGTCGCCGAGGCACTAGCTTTAAAAGAGTATGAAAAATATCGTGTTGAACAAGATAAAAACTACATCTCTGATTTTGATACCTATCTTGAAATAGAACAAAAAACGAAAGATTTTGTTCGTGCGATAGATGAGCACAAGGCACAAAAGAAAAAATTGAAAAAGATTAAAAAAAACCAAAAAAAGAATACATAAAATGAAAATAAATATAACAAAAAAACAATATTGGCATCTGCTCCGAGCTCTGTATATGGCCGAATGGATGGCAAATGCTATTTGTGAGGCAGATATGAAAGAAGATGAGGGAATTAAAGATATTCGTAATTACTTTTTTTCTTTTGCAAAGGAAATGGGATACGGAGAATATGTGGAATACGATGAAAAATTAAATAGATATTTTGAAACATTTGAGATGGATGATGAGCCATCAATAAGAAGCCTCATTGAGAGATACGATGAGCATGTTTTTTGGGATGAAATAGCAGAGCGTTTGGGCGAACGAGATTTTTTCAACAAATATACAAAGGATGAAATTCAAAAAATGGATGATGCAGAGTGCTTTACCCAACGTATGAGGTGTGCCATTGCATGGGAAGAAGAGTTTGAAAAATACGGGATACGGAGATTGGGAATTATAAAAAAGAGAAAATAGTTGAAGGTGTTGGGAATAAAATAATCTTTATCAGAAGTTAATATGGCTAGGAGTTAGAAAACCGTGACCTGCGGGGTTGAAGTAGGCACAGATTTATTTGAACTGTTAAGTATTACTTAACAGTTGCCAGATGTTTACCAGACAAAACATACCCATTCGAACCTGATTCATTTCTAATGTTACGGAATTCAGTAACATTAGAATTTGGATTGTGTATTTTTTCCCATTCCCGTTGTCTCTTTATTTTTAAATTTTGCAATGTCTGTGAGCGAAATGTAATCCTCTTCCCTTTGTGAGAAGAAATTGATGTTTATATTTTTTACAACAAGTTCCTTTTTCACAGTTTTATCTCCAAAAACTTGATATTTTGATCCACCATATTACTATTCTATCCTAATTATCAACTCATTCCTCACTCTATTATAGTCAAAGAAACAATCTTTATCAGAAGTGAATAACTCAATCTTCAAACCCATCGAATTCGACGGGTTTAAAAATGAATCTGAGTCTCATATTGCCTTTGAATTTGCTACATGGATTCTTCCCCCGCTTAGCGGGGTCAGAATGACAGTTTGGGTGCGCGGCAAAACATAAATTGTGGATGGCTTTTTACCCACAACTGACCCACAAATTGTGGAGTCCACAACTGAAAGTGGGTTTGAGGTTAAATTGTGGATAATTGTGGATACTAAAAAACACACCACAACTTTTTTGTGGATCCACAATAGGAGAAGTTAAAACGCACTACTCATTGTCATATATAATACCTTTATGCGAGACAGGAAAATAGCCATAGTGTACGACTGGATGGATTCGTGGGGTGGGGTTGAGCGGATGCTTCTCGTGCTTCATGAGATGTTTCCTGAGGCGCAGTGGTATACGAGTTATGTTGATTATAAAAAAGCGGCATGGATCCCGGATCAAGTCCGGGATGACAGGCTGAAGACATCTTTTATGCAAGGACTGCCTTCATTCATAAAAAAGAGCCGCATTCTTTCATTGCTATTTTTTCCATTTGCATTTGAAAGTTTTGATTTTAGGTCATACGATACCGTTATATCGGTTACTTCTTCATTTGCTAAATCGGTTATCACTCAACCGCATACAAAACATGTGTGTATTTTATTAACACCCACCAGATGGCTTTGGGGACAAGGCAAGAGTTATGAGTTAGGAGTTAAGAGTTATTGGATTATGCGACCGATTATTCAATTTTTTATTCACTATTTGAAGCGGTGGGATGTGATTGTAGCACAAAGACCTGACAAGATTATTTCGATTTCCCAAACAGTTGCAGATAGATGCCGACAATATTACAATCGAGAATCTACGGTTGTTTACCCGCCGTTTGATGAGGAGTATTGGAAAAGCATTAAGCAGGAAGCAGTAAACAATAAACACTGGATCCCGAATCGAGTTCGGGATGACAAAAGTGATTATTTCCTCGTTGTTTCACGTCTTGAACCATACAAAAAAGTTGATCTTGCAATACAAGCATTCAATACGTTTCCAGATAAAAAATTAATAATCGTCGGAAAAGGCACTCAGGGAAAAAAACTCAAAGCAATGGCAAGTCATAATATTCAGTTTATTCAAGATGTCACTGATCAAGAACTTGGGGTTCTTTACTCACAAGCTGAAGCATTGATCATGCCACAGGAAGAGGATTTCGGATATGTCGCGCTTGAAGCTCAGTTTTTTGGTTGTCCGGTAATCGCCTATGGCGTGGGTGGTGCATGCGAAACTATCATTGACGGGAAGACTGGACTGTTATTTTATAATCAATCTGTCGATGCTTTGAGCGATGCGGTTGCAGATTTCGACCATAATAAGTACAATTTAGAAGATCAGGCGTCGATATTTGAACAATTTCAGAAAGAAAAATTTATTCGCGCAATCAATACATATATATGAAAGCAATAATATTTGCAGGAGGGGTTGGTACTAGGCTCTGGCCTTTATCGAGGAAGAAATCTCCCAAACAGTTTGAAAAAGTTGTGGGAAATAAATCAACACTTCAACTTGCTGCAGAAAGACTTCAACCAGAGTTTGCACCTGAAGATATCTTCATCTCCACTGGTGAACAATACGTCAAAATGGTACAAGAACAACTCTCGTTTATCCCCGAAGCAAATATCATAGCTGAACCTGCAAAGCGAGATGTTGGACCAGCCGTTTGCCTCATCATGGGATATTTGGCAAAAAAATTTCCAGAAGAACCGGTTGTGATTCTATGGAGTGATCATTTGGTAAAAAAAATCGATCTATTTAAAAGAATTCTCATGGATGTTGGGCCATATGTGAAAAATAAAGGAAAATGTATTGTATTTATCGGCCAAAATCCACGGTTTGCTTCTGAAAATCTTGGATGGATTGAAATTGGAAAGCATATAGAAAAGGTAGGAGAAACTGATCTTAGCGAATTTAAAGATTTCAAATATCGACCAGATGCAGACATGGCTCAGGCTTTTCTCAACAGTAAAAAATATTGTTGGAATCTCGGATATTTTGTCTCCACTCCACAGTATATTTACTCACTATTCAAAACTCATTCTCCTGAAATTTACGAAACGGCAGAGAAGATTGTACATGCTTCTACTGTATCTGAGTTTAAGAATAACTTGAAGAAGTATTACAAAGAAATGCCCGAGATA
>PFSC01000090.1:2793-6420 GCA_002788865.1 Candidatus Roizmanbacteria bacterium CG_4_9_14_0_2_um_filter_39_13 | reverse complement strand
AAACTCATCGCTGAGGATGATTTGACCGTACTGGGGAAGACCATACTCTCTGAACTGGCTGTCACCGGAGATATCACGTCCGGTCTCATCGTTGTTGGAAGTACCGATTCGTCGATCAGCACTCTCGCAGGACCGCTCAGACTTCAGACAGGACCTGACGCAGGTGACATCGAGGCATTTGGCGGGAAGATTGTGATGACTGCAGATGGGTCGGTTGTTGTAGAAAAGACGGTAAAAGCAGATAAAGTCGTCGCCCGTGCATTTACCGTTCTTGGTGCAGATACGGTCGCTTTGGAAAGCACCGGCAGCGCCATGCTCACAGATCCTACGCTTCAAAAACAAAGTACCGTCGGAACTGCGGTCATTCCAGCAGGACAGACAGAGATATTTATCGATAATCTCAACATCGACGCAAACTCAAAGATATTTATCACAGCTACGACAAGTACGGAAGGTCAGAGCCTGATTGTCTCCGAGAAATCCGTTGGACGTGCAAAGATAACCATTGATACCGCCGTAACCAGCGACATCACCTTTGATTACTGGATCGTGGGAGTAGAATAAGGATAGGACAATAGGACTTATACGACCAATATGACATATACAGCCAATAAGACCAATACGACAAATAGGACAAATACGACCAATAGGACCAATAGGACAGATAAGACCAATATCATTTTGGTCCACGGCGGCTACAGAAAGCTCAAAAGCTTTCAGATGAGTGAGATCATCTATGATTTCACAGTCGAATTTTGTAAGGCCTATATGACGTATAAGACCAATAAGTCGTATAGGATGACTGACCAAATGGTGCAGGCAGCCCGCTCCGGCAGGCAGAACATCGCCGAAGGGTCGCAGGCATCCGGAACATCAAAGAAAACAGAACTGAAACTGGTCGGAGTCGCTCGAGCAAGTCTCGAGGAACTGCTTCTGGACTACGAAGACTTCTTGCGCCAACATGAGCTTGCCCTTTGGGGCAAGCAAGACCAGCGAGCGCAGGAAATTCGAGCGCTCGCTTATAGGACCGATAGGTCATATACGACTTATAAGACCTATATGTCCAATCCTGAAAGCGCCTCAAACTGTGCCATCTCTCTCATCCACCAAGCCAACTATCTTTTGGATCAACAGCTAAAAAGTCTGGAGCGGGATTTTCTGAAAGAGGGTGGCTTTACCGAAAGGCTGTATCGCGCTCGAAAAGGCAGGGTATAGGACAGATGGGACTAATAGGACTAATAGGACCAATAAGACCTATAATTTTAAAAAAATAAGACTAGAACAACAATGAATTTTTTCAAGAAAATATTTGGCAAATACCTCACGAATGCCGTGCAAACTCGGGAAATCCCCGAAACTCGTGCCATCAATGGCTCTGAAAATCGTGAGATGGACGATACAAAGGGACAAGGGGACTTGCTATCAAAAGATCGGACAACATCGGCAGCGGAACGCTTAATTATCGAATCCTTCCACTGTCCCTACTGCGGATCAACAAAATTTGTCCGCCGAGGCTTCCGTCAGAAGAAACGAGAGAAAATCCAGCTGTACCTTTGTTCTTCTTGTCAAAAAACTTTCACCCCTTACTCAACCAAAGGGAAACGATACCCAATGGAAGTGGTCATTGATGCAATCAGTATCTACAATTTGGGGTATAGTTTGGAACAGACGTGCAGACTAGTCAGTCAACGAAATCCTAAATCACAAATCCTAAATTCTAAACAAGCACAAAATTCAAATAATCAAAATCCAAAACAAAAAGGTTTTGAACATTCGAATTTGGAGAATTCTAATTTGTCTAGGATTTCGGATTTAGAGTTTAGGATTTCTATTCCTCCTTCAACCCTAACCGACTGGCTTGCAGAATTTGCTGAGCTTTGCCGTTTCTCCAGGATGCGATCCTTTGCTCTGAAAAAGTATTCACCGAAAGACATGGTCATCTCCGCCACTCTCGCTCATCGCCAGCTCTACCGCTTCCGTTTCCACCGAGCCAAATGCGAACTGGTCATAAAAGATGATTTCAAACATCGTCGCTTTGGGCCTTTGCAAGAATTCCTGGAAATGGTGCCGACCGAGTGCCCGCATCAATATTTTTCCCGACGTGAAGTCGGGATCCCGACCGAAGCGTCGGGACAAAAAGGGCTACGGGCATCGGAGGCGCCGCTTACTTTTTCCAAAACTCAGATGATTGTCCGTGCTAAACAAAACTATGCCAATAAACTGTGCGCATTTGCGCTGCAAGGGGTCAAAGAAAGAAAAGGTCGCCACGAGGCTTTGCAAAAATTCATGTTGTGCAATGACTCGGTCACGGTTGCGACCGAGGTGCCAGTGTATATTACGAGAGATGATATAGAGCATATGCAAAGTCAACTCGGCTTTCAGATATTTAGCCGTTCCGCTCCCGAAGTTGTCCGACCTTTGGAAAGCGGAGACAAGTCACAAGGGAACATACTATCAAAAGATCAAGACAATATCGGCAGTGGGACGCGCAATGACAATATGTTACCCAAACTTATAACGGGTCACATCGACATCCTCCAAATAAGAAACGGTCAAATACATATCTTGGACTTCAAACCCCATGCCGAAAAAGAACGGCCGATTGAGCAGTTGACCTTGTATGCGATGGCTTTATCACGTCTGACAGGACTGAGACTTTTTGAGTTCAAATGTGCGTGGTTTGATGAGAAAGATTACTTCGAATTTTATCCGCTTCATGTTTTGCACAAGCCAAAAAAAGGGAGCCGTCGTCGCAAAGTCAAGACAGATGAGGGTGTGTATAAAATCAATCAAGACAGAAAGAAGATATTATCAGTTCGACCAATTACTAATTACTAATTTCTAATTACTAACTAATTGACAAGCACCAAAAACCAATGAACAAAAATGGATATTTCGGGAGTTGGGGTTTGGAATTTAGAAATTAATTAGGAATTAGGTTAATTAGAAATTAGAAATTTAAATATGACCTATTATCCCAGACGTCCGGTAAAAAGTTTTCAGGATTTGGAGGTATATCAGAAACTGCTGGCAGTAGGAGTTGTTATTGTGAAAAGAATTCCTAAAATTGAAAACAATTCTCTTGTAGTAGATTTGCATGAATGTGCACTTTCCCTTCCGATCAAAATTGCCGCCGCTCATTCTTTGCGATTTGGCAATACCGAGCAGGCGGTACGGATACTCGAGGAGATCATGATCGGGTGCAATAAGATAGTGGTGTATTTGGAATTGTATAGGGATTTGTATAACGGGACGGGGGACGTGCGATCAGAAGATCAAGACAATATCGGTAGCGGGACGATCGGCAGCGGGACGATTGAAACTGAATTTTTCGAAGAACAAATCAAGAATATCCTGTCAACTCGATTTAAGATACTACATTTACAACGATCGTGGGTAAAGTTTACACCATCAGAAATTGGGGCCAAAAAATCATGATAGATCAAATAAGGGGGGATAGGGGAGATATGGGGGATAGTGAATTGAGTTGTGATATACTCTTCCTATGAACAAAGGAAAAATGTTATCTTACACAGTTATGTACCAAAAAGCTCAAGAAGGTGGGTTTACTGCCTTTGTTCCGGCTCTTTCTGGATGTCATACGCAAGGAGAAACTTTCGAAGAAAC
>PFSC01000090.1:0-2732 GCA_002788865.1 Candidatus Roizmanbacteria bacterium CG_4_9_14_0_2_um_filter_39_13 | reverse complement strand
GAAATACCCAATGAATCAACTGTGTTGCAGAGCACGATACAAATACAGTACCCGCTTGCAATATGAAAAATCTCCCTGCCCTTAGAGCTCGAAAAGTGATCAAAGCTCTAAAGAAAGCTGGATTTATTGAAGACAGGCAAAGAGGTTCACACCTCATTCTCATACACCCAACAAGAAAGAGGCGTACAGTAATCCCGGTTCATGCAGGGAAAACTATAAAAAAACCTCTTCTCCAATCTATTATTGAAAACGATGCGGACATGACCATTGAAGAATTTCTGAAATTGATATAGTTTCTAATTCTAATCAGGGTCTAATTCCCCGTGGCTCAGCGTCGTGATTGTCATACTGATCCGCCAGCTGGCGGAGAAGTATCCATAAGCTAGCTGGATTCTTCGTTTCACTCAGAATGACATGATTCTTTGTCATAATCGTATTGACCCAAACGGTATTTTTGCCAAATTCTCCACAACCCAGACGATAAAGCTCAGTGGCGGATACAAAAGCCAGGAAAAGACAAAGCCCAACTGCCATGACACAAATCCAAGTATGATCGTGAGTATTCCCAGTATCATGATTGGAGCTATGAGCCATGCGACAAGAATATTGGCAAGCGGAGAGACAAAGGAGATTTGTCGGAAATACCAGAAAATGATTGGCAATGTGAAAACTTGAGCGGAAAGAGAGATTCTTAATTCCTCTATGAAATACGATTTTAGACGTTGGATGTTGGAGGTTGGATTCTTGTCATCCTGAGTAGGAACGTGAGTGACGACCGAAGGATCCATAGACAAACATGGATTCTTCAGTCGCTTCGCTCGTTCAGAATGACAAGAGGTATATGGATTCTTCTCCGCCAGCTGGCGGATCAGAATGACAATGGGGTCGGGAATGACAGACTCTTCCTCATGCTCCATACTTCCAAACAAGATAATTCCCAAGGTTGCAGAGAAGGAGAGCTGAAAAGATATGCTCGTGAGCCATTCGTGATTTATGATGACCATTCCGAGTCCAGAGAGAAACAAAAGATAGAGTGCTATGGCTTTCCTGCCATACAGAAGTCCAATGAGCGACAGGATCCCCATGATGGCAGCGCGCACAATCGGTGCTTCTGCTCCAACAAATAGAACAAACGAAACGATTATCACGATCGTGAGTATTGATGCTAATTTTCTTCCTATATATCCTACGATCGTATTCATTATGATCGCTGTCAGAAGCGTGATGTTCATTCCAGAGAGCACCACAATATGAATAAGTCCCACTTCTTTGAGTTGATTATAAAATGTGTTTGTCACGAATAGTTTACGACCGAGAAGAATTCCATTCAGAAGTGAGGCATGAGGCTCGGGGAAATATGAATTTACCAGTTCAATGAGTAAATTCATATTAAATTTCTAATTCCTAATTGACCTAATTTCTAATTAAATCTCAATAAACAATTAACCAATTCACAATTTCTTATAAATACTGTTGAATATCAGGTTAAGTTCTCTGGCTTCATTCCATAATTTTTTTGCCCGATCTTGCATGCTTTCTACAGCAATAGTTGACATACGCAGAAAATGTTTCGTCTCTCTCGCTTCCTTTTTACAAATCCCTATCTTGTGCTTAAAATCTTTTCTACTTTCTGCATCATCTGCTTCACAATAGTTTGCTCCAATGCTGGTACCACACGTAACCAATTGATTTATCAGTGGTCGCGTTACTTCGTTCTTGGGCATATCTTTGGAAAATCGTATTATCTCTTCTCCAAATTGAGCTGTTCGTTCTTCCAGATCATATTTTTGTTCATTGCGTATTGATTCATTGCTCATTATTTAGTAATTAGAAATTAGTAATTAGAAATTATTAAAGCTCAATAAACTCTTTTATCTTCTCAAACGTGCTTTGATTTACTACCTTTCGAGAAAGAAGTTCGTCAAGCGAAGTGTACGGTCTATTGTCAATGATCTTTTGGGCAGTGACAGGTCCAATTCCTGGAAGAGTCTCGAGCTCTTCTTTTGAAGCATCATTAATTGAGATAGTTAAACCACCCCCTTCCGACTGTGCGTCGGAAGACCCCTCCTTACTAAGGAGGGGAGTTTTATCATTATTGAGATAGAGTGGTTGAAGGTATTCAAGAATTCGTTTTTGTTCAACGAACGTGCCATTTATAATGTCCCATGTATAGGGGATATATATTTTTTCCTGATCTCCCACAAATTTTGCAAGATTGTAATTTCGAGAAACATATCGTTTGTCTGCTTCTTCAGAAAGTCCGCCTGCAAGCTCAATAACGTCTTCAAGACGCACGCCTGACTCGACTTCATACACGCCCGGTTCTTTTACAGCACCTGAAACGTCGACAAAGATAGTAGTAGGTGACAGGTTCTTGGTTGTAGGTTGCGAATTAGATTGTACCGATGGCTCTTTGATTGAGGTTTGCGCTGAAAGTACGCTCTGCTTACTATTCGTGCTTTTGAGTTGAAGTGATAGAGAGATGATGGTGATTATTGAAGCAAGTGAAATCAGAGCAGTTTCTATTGGATGAACCTTGATAAATCGATAAAGAACCTCGATTGTCAGCATGTATCAAACATTGTAGCAAAGAAACGTGTGAGAGCTACTAAAATTACATATTTGATGAATATAACAAGGGAACAAGGGAACAAGGGAACAAGGGAACAAGGGAACAAGGGAACAAGGGAACAAGGGAACAAGGGAACAAGGGAACAAGGGAACAAGGGAAC
>PFSC01000155.1 GCA_002788865.1 Candidatus Roizmanbacteria bacterium CG_4_9_14_0_2_um_filter_39_13 | reverse complement strand
GCCCAAAGCTATATTTTCTATGGACCTACTATGTCGCCGTTTACTGCTTACTTGATCATTCGTGGAATTTCAACCCTTGAGGTACGCATCAGACAGCAAGAAAAAAATGCATTGAAGGTTGCAGAGTTTCTCGAATCATATCCTCGGGTCGAGCGCGTTTTTTTCCCTGGGCTTGATTCCCACCCACAGCGCGCGCTGGTCAAAAAACAGATGTATGGGACAGGAAGCGTCTTGTCATTTGTTATCAAAGGTGGGTACAAGGCAGGTGAAAAACTGGTAAATCATGTTGAACTCGTCACTCTTGCTGTTTCGCTTGGTTGTGTTGAAAGCCTGATTGAACATCCTGCCTCAATGACCCATTCAGAACTGACACTTGAAGAGCGTAAAAATTCAGGAATCAACGACGCATTAATTCGAATATCTGTCGGTCTTGAGGATGCTGAAGATATCATAGATGATCTGAAGCAGGCTTTTGAGAAGGTCTAATCGAACCAGGGTCTAATTCCCCGACCTGCCTGCCGCGGCAGGCAGGTGTTCTGCGTTGAACAATTGTCATTCCCGTGAAAACGGGAATCCAGACTGGATCCTACTGCATTTGAGCAAAAAAACATGGACTATCTACTCTCATAACTTATAGTATATAATATATTGGCTATAGTATAATATGCAAATAATATAGTAATTACTATTGAATATGGCTGGAAAGTTGTCGTTTAACCCCGTCAATGCAGTATTCAACCGTTTCCATGGACTTGTAAAACCCATTATTCCCCCGATCGAAAGAGCGTTGAGGAAGAATCTTGAAGTGCATGATGAATGTGGAGGTATTCATGCGACCCAACGACATCTCGCATGTGGTGGTTCGGTAATCGTAAATTTTGCACCCCATACCACAGCACTTGACCCCTTTATTATCTCTCTGTTTCTTCGTCATTATGTATCCAAAGATCACCTAATGGCTTGGATATCTTCAGCCAAGTTTCACCCCGATCTCGTAGAAAAATTTGGGATTGGCAACATGGGTCCACTGATGCATGGATCTGCATATCTCGAACAATACTATCATTTTAGTCGCTTCCCCGTATTTCAACCATATATGTTTGATCCAACATATGCTCAGCCCATTCCTACAGAATTACAGGACGAAGCAAGCACAATTAGTACTTCATCTCTTCGTACATCGCGAAAGTTTCTAGAAAAAGATGCTAGCATGCTCCCTATAAGCTTTGAGGGTCACCGAGGAAAATCCGGAGGAATGCAGTTTGCAGAGCCTGCAGTAAATGTGATTGGCAAGCCATCAAAAAAGCGCGATATAAAGATTTGGACCCTTCTTACTCAAGGAGCACACTCCATCCAGAAAGCTGACCGTAGCGGACTTTCAGGTCTCAATCTATCTGCCCCAACTTCCATTATTGCAGGGCCGTTGATGAGTTATGCTGAAGCTGAAACTCTTGCACAACAATTACAATGGGTGGATCGATCAAGAGGAGATGTGACCGTTGCTGATGCGATTATGGTAACTACTGCAGGATTGGTTGATAAAATGCAAGAAATTATTCCAGGTGTTGACCCTCGTGGTGTATATTCTTGGGATAAAATAACTTTCAAATCTTGAGTTATCGAATCATCATCACATTGGTGCTGAATGCAGCCCCAGCTCCATACCCTTCCATAAGAAATGGAATTCCTGGTATTATCATGTTGTGCTGTGCCATATATGTCATGTTGACAAGCATTGTGGCGGCACTTGCATTATTTACTCCAATTTTATCCATGAGCCACGGAGACTCAGGAACTTTAAAATTTGGATATGCTGCATTTTCACGTGCTCCTTTTCTTCTTCCGCGTTCGACTTGCATACATTTGGAAGAATGCACCAAAAAACTTGGCATGTGAGCGACTGTGACTCCAAGTTCGCCAAGATTCATACCACCAAAATCTTTTCCAAACCACTGAGAATAATATTCCTCAAGTACTGCAAGTTCAATAGAAGGTACGCGAGATGAAAAAAAATTAAATGTTTTACGACCGTTCATTGTAAGCTTCTGTGCGGATGGAAGGTTTATAAAAACCCCCCGTGATGTAGCATGTAAAAAATCAGAGTCAATATCCCCGACTATTTGATACCATGGTGGTAGTGTGGTGGGCTCACCAATATCTCCTTTATTCTCTATTCGAAATGCAGCTGGTGCTCGAATAACCCCTTCGCGATCTTGCTCAATCATTGTGTTCTGCCCCATGATATGCACAATATCTTTCCCTGGTACAAATCCTACCCCTCCATATAAATTTCCAAATACGCTTCTCGTCATGAAGTCGGTTGGGTCAACTGCAGATCCACTGAGACTTTCTTCACTAAGTACAACAACTCGCTTACCACTCAATTGAGGATCTCTGCAGGCATCATTAATAGCCGAAGCACTACTATTGCATGCTTGAGCATTCATAAGAAAATTATCAATGGTACGGCTTTTTTTACCAAGTTCATAAGTGATCATTTTTGGAACCTGAATATTTGCCGAGGAAGATCCAACAATGAGCAGGTCAATTCCATCCCAACCTTTCATTTCCATAATATCAGCAACCGCACCCGCTCCAACAAGTCCCATTCGTTCATAAAATTGACTCATCGTTGGACTCAGGTCAGCGCTATTTTTGAATCCTCCACCAAAGCCCAATCCATATAGGCTGGCAGCCAGTTCTTCTCTATCTGGATAGTCATGTGGAATTGTTGCAATGACATCTTCAAGTGATTCATAATAATCACCAAACCCACCAGCGACCATCGACACCCCACCAACTTGAGCTTTCTCTCGACTCATCAGAAGATCAAGTCTCTGGTCAAATTCTCTTGAGGGATTGCCAAAGTCAAATTCACGTCGTGCCATGAAGATATTCTAGCAGAGAAATAGTATATTTTCTAAACTAATCTTCTCTCTCATCCCATCCACCATCTTCATACCCCCAAGGCTGACTTGCTCCCATCTCTGGAGTAGGAAAACACTCCTAGAATTAGGTATAAATACCCACGTATTCCCATTACACCCAAAATGATGAAGTGTCCTCGTTGATAGATCCAAGTAAGATATGAATTAGGTACTTTTCTTGTTATACTCGATTTTATGAAAAAGATATTACTAGTTGGCGCCTCAGGTGGAATTGGACATGAAGTAGCACGTCAACTGTTGGAAAACGGCTACGAAGTTTTTGGGACGTATTTTCGACACTCAGAACGAGTTGAAGACTTGAAACATTTTGACAATTTTACTGCAGAGCATCTCGATATAACTGACATCGATTCGGTCAGGAAAATATTAAGTTTACATTTCGAGGAACGAAAACCAAATCTTTTTGCTGTCATTAATTGTGAAGGTATCATTGAATTTGAGGGTAATGGGATTGAGGATGATATTCAGATCTGGCAGAAAACGATTGCAATAAACCTTTCTGGCAACTATTACCTCGCCAAGATCGCTCATGCATATTTTCAAGAAAATGGAAGATTTATCATGTTGAGCTCAACAGATTCTTATTTTGGAGGTGCGATTACGACCAGTTACGCGGCAAGTAAAAGCGGCGTAAACTCTCTCACAAAATCGCTTTCTTTACTTTTTCAAGATAAAAAGATAAGAGTTAATTCAATTGCACCTGGTTGGATTGTTACTCCTATGATTGAAGGCAACGGTGATGAGTTTTTAAAAAAAGTTGCTGCAATCAATCCATTAAAGAGAAATGGAAAGCCGCAAGATGTAGCAAATCTTATATCGTTTCTTTTGGATGAGAAGTCAGATTATATTAATGGTCAGGTACTATCTCTTGAAGGTGGATATACAAATCAGGATCCAACTCTTTTGTTGGAAGAAAGGGGACAATAGAATCTTCATTGCAACTAGAATATAAGTCCTTGAAAAGTACTTGTATCGGTGCTATTAGATAGATAGAAATCATCGCATGTTGTATTGTGAGGGGAAAACATTTCTCTTCTTTTTGTTTGGAACACATGATGAGGTGTATAAAAAATGATTACTTCCTACTCCAGAACACTATCATTCCCGGTAAGGAAAATACGATAATACTCCATCCCGTAACTAGCATTGCACTAAAGCTCCCAAAGTTTTTCGTGATAAAGTCCCTTTTTAGAACAATAGAATATACACCGGATACAGAATGACCAGTTCATTCACGAATTGAAAAAGAATGAGCTTTGTGATGAGTGAACGCATGAAGGTAAGTATAGCAAAACAAATGGCTCATTCTCGACCCTGAGACAAAAACAGATAAAAGAATTGAGGTAAAAATTGAATGAACCAGTAATGAATCGGACAGTCCCTACAAATATACGCCATGTCTTCCCGAATGAGTGCCAATATCCAAGATATCTATCAAAAGCCTATTGTTATTATCAAAATCCCAGATGAGCCGAATATCATCGGTTACCCGACTACTCCACTTAGTGCCATGCCGACGAGTATTTACATTGTGTGATTTGAGAGATGGGTAGAAGGGATCAATAGATAGTAATTGGACTGCTTTGACTGTTCTTTTTTCCAGTAAATTGTTCCCTTTGAGGAGCCTTTGATAGGATTTGTCGAAAGATTTCAAAAAGACAACTTTATACATATTTGTATAAATCTACAACGATTTCAGATGTTTTTCAATTTCTTCAGGAGTACTGGCGATTGTATATCTGCCTGCTTTCAAATCCTCCATTGCTTTCCCGATCCTCTTTTCTGTTTCCTCATCGATCAGTTCAAGATCGCCTGATTTTATTAAAATTGTTGTCAGCTTTTTTAATAAATCCATAGAAATGACCGCACCTGCAGGTTTATTATTTCTCATGACTATAAAGGGCTCATTGGTCATTTTCGCCTTACTGAGAACCTTGGTATATGATGTTTGTAATTCTCGGGCAGAAACAGTGTTGAACATATTTTATTGGGAATGAATAATCTACGATTTCATTATAATGGTGACAAATTTGTATTGCAAGTTGATATACAATTGTCATCAATACCTCGCCACAACCCTGACCCACGCCGCATCTGATTGTAGCTTCATGGGAAGTGCTATGACTTCAAATTGCGGTATGTCGAGAAGTTTTTCTAAGTTCGTCAAGTTTTCAATAATGAGAACTCCTTTCCCCAACAATATTTTGTGTGTGGGAAATGGAGGCGCATCGGGACCGAGAATATCCATGCCAACTATTTTTACTTTTGCCTTTACCATTGCTTCTGCAAACTCTTCCGTCACGTTCGGATTTTTTTCATAATAGCTCGCATCTCGATAACGCGTACCAAAACCCGTATAAATCAATACAATCGAACCCAGCTCGATTGTTCTCCCCGTTAATAATTCTGGTTCGATTTTTTCTTTTCCTCGCGCATCAAGTAGTACCCCTTTTCCAAAAAAATGATCAACGGGAATTTGATTCATGGTCTTTCCGTCTTTGATCATATGGAGGGGTGCATCCATATGGGTCCCCACATGCATCACGCTCGTGAGCTCATGATCGTTGTAACCATCTTTTTCAAGATTTGTTATCTGCTCCAGTTTGGGTAGTGGATCGCCCGGGTAGACCGGCATTTCATCGGTAAATGTATGGGTGAGATCGATGAGATGCATACAATAATTATACCATCGACCATTCCAAAGTCCCGATCTTCTTTACTGAACTTTTAGATGTATCTTCTTCGGCATTTTAAAAATGAGAATCACGCACGTCAGTACACTAAATATTCCCAAAATGCTAAAGCTTTGCGCGTTACCAAAACCTTGCGCAAGAATTCCTGCGATCATCGGCCCGAGCATCCAACCAATGTTATAGAATAAATCAATAATGCTTTGAATTTCTTTTTCATAGTTTTGCGTTTCAGAAATATAATCGGTATAGGCACCATTGAGTGCCGGATAAGATAAGCCGATGCACATTGAGGAAAGACTGACCAAGAGAATGATATCCATAGGATTTGTCAAAAAAGCAAACAGAGAAAGAAAACACGATCCCAAAAAAAATGAATAGAGAGCAGTTCTTTTTTTTCCAAATCGCACTGCAATTGACCCGACAAACCAACCAATCACGAGTGATGGAAAGCTATATGCTGCCATAAGAAGGCCGCCAAACCTGCCAAACGCGCCATTTTCCGCGATCAACGGACCGATTGTCCAAAAAAATGCATCGGTAATATAAAATGATACTCCTCGACCCAAGGGTCGAGGTATCTCCTGTCATTCTGAGTGAAACGAAGAATCCAGCTAGCTTATGGATACTTCGGCTTTTCCTCAGTATGACAATCACGACGCTGAGCGTCGGGGAATTAAACCCTAAAGAGAGATTAACAACTTTCTATTTAATATAAAGCTTATTGAGCTCTCCTGATTGATCTACTTTTACGTTATCGAACAGATATCTTTCTTCAACTTATTTATAGTAGGCTTCAATTACGATTTTTTTCTTTTCGCTTTTAACTTGCAATTCCCTGCGGTCTTGCCGCAGGGATACCTTTTAGGGAAAGATTGAAAACCGTAGGTTTTCATA
>PFSC01000011.1:6245-6525 GCA_002788865.1 Candidatus Roizmanbacteria bacterium CG_4_9_14_0_2_um_filter_39_13 | reverse complement strand
GAGATCATCTTCCAGGGTGAGACTCGCGACATCCTCGACGTTTCCAACAGCTACACCGCCAAATACCTTAAAAAATATCTCTAATTATCCTATCGCAGTAATTACTGAATCATGTTGCGATGGTGCAGCATATGAAACATACTCTTTTGGAGATCCATTGTCTAAAATTGAATCTCCTATTGCCTTCACTGCATTTAGCATAGTCACAACTGCAGCCAATCGCTCAACCATATTTCCCTTACCGCAAATACAACCGTGCGTAGGAACAGGTATACGATCA
>PFSC01000011.1:0-6203 GCA_002788865.1 Candidatus Roizmanbacteria bacterium CG_4_9_14_0_2_um_filter_39_13 | reverse complement strand
TTGTACAATACTCGCTATTGTTGAAAAATGAAAAATTTGATAGAATGTTAGTCGTAGATAATTTTTAGAAATTAAGAAAATTTGTATGAATAAAAAATATATAAGAATTGTAATTTCAGCGGTCACTTTAATAGTTGTAGCTTGGACATTAATTCCATTAGCAAGTAAATATTTAAATCCTCCTAAATATGCTCCAAAGGGTTATCATGTCGATTTTGATAGTAAAATTGAGAATGCTACTAGAGTAATAACATTAAAAGATTCGGGTGATAAACATACTATTGGGATTTCACAGTCTGCAGAAGACCTTAGTGCTTGTAATGGAGAAATGAGAACGATTATAGAAACTCAAGTTTGCTGGGGTTTAAAATTGCCAAGCACAAATGATTTGATAATAACTTGGAAGAAAAATGGATACACATATATCGTAAAAACTAATGATTCTCTATCCATTGATGATGTTGCGAGTATGATTTCAAACCTCTAATTCTTCGTGAGCAAACGGTTGACAATATTTAAGACTGTTGTTTGTTATATTGCCGGAATAGTTGAGTAGAAATGAACTACCCCGCAGCAGAGCTGCGAGGTATCTGTCATCCCGAACTTGATTCGGGATCCAGTCTGGATTCCCGCTTTCGCGAGAATGACAAATGAGAAATCGATGCAAACATCGGGGAATTAAACCCTAAAATATGATTAATTGATGAGGAGATGGGGGAGAAATAAGAGTTATAATATAAGCATTCATATGGAAAATAAAGCTGTCGAAATACTAAAGTCAAATAAGTACCTTTCTCTCGGCACAACCGATGGAACTATTCCTTGGGTTGCGCCGGTTTTTTACTGCATGGACGAAAGTTTCAACCTCTACTTTATTTCACAATTGGATTCTCTTCATAGTATTCATATGCAAAAGCAGTCCCTCGTATCTTTTGCTGTATTTGACTCTCATCAACCTGAGGGTGAGGGGAATGGCGTTCAAGGAGATGGTACGGTTGCACTTTTGGAGGGAGATGAGATCACCAAAGGTCTCACGTACTACAAAACAACGTTTATCAAACTTGATGTAGTGGCTTTGTCCGCCCCAGCACCATACAGACTTTTTAAGATTACGACAAATCACTTTTATATCCTTGATCCAGAGGCTGAAACTGACAAGAGAATTGAGGTAGCGATAAAGTAAATATTTTTGGGAAGGTATATAAATAGTGATATTTTGGTGTTATAGAGTAGAGTAATGATTCAAATGTACTTTGTATAGATGTCTCTGAGTAGTTGAGTTAAATAGAAATATGAAAAATAAAAAACGAAAAAAGCTTGATCTATCTATCACCCCGCTGAGACTCGCCGTCACAATCGGCGGACTGACACTCATCGGACTCAATGAATTTTATATGTGGAATATTCCTGCACTTGGGTTCATTGTACCCATTGCAATTATGTTGTCTGTATTTTTGACACAGGGGAAAGGGGAGCAAGGGGAGTGAAGTATATTCAATTAAGACTTCAAGTTGATACAGATTCTAAGAAAATGATACTCCCCGACGCAGAGCATCGGGGTATCTTGTTGTCATTCAGAGCGTAGCCACGTTTGACGTGGCGTAGCGAAGAATCCATGGATCCTTCGGCTAATCGCCTCTGGATGACATATTCGACGCAGAGCATCGGGGAATTAGACCCAAGATGGGATTAAATAGTCACATAATCATATACACCTACCCATCTTCAAAACATTCCAAACTTCAACACTTCCCATCTCTCACCAATATCCATTAGAATAGTAGTATGAATTCACACCTATACCACCTCCAGCTCAATATAGATTTCAAAAACCTGCAATTTTATAAAGACCTTATGGAGTTTATGGGTTGGAATACTATTTTTGAGATGGACGAAGTGGTCGGATATAGGAGCGGAACAAATGAAGATGTGTGGTTTGTAAAGACTCAAAATAAAGAAGTACAAGATCATGATGGTATTGGCGTGAACCATATCTCATTTCGAGTAAATACTATCTCAGATGTTGATGTAATACATTCATTTCTCGAGAAGAAGGATATAAAAATGCTTTTTGATACGCCAAAACACCGACCAGAGTTTTCTTCTTCTCCAAAAGAAACTTATTATCAAATCATGTTCAAGTCACCAGATGGCATATTATTTGAGGTGGTATATGTGGGAAAGAAATAACATGTATGTCTGACCACACATTCAAACTAAAAGACGACAGGATTCTTTATCATGGATTGAGGATGCAGAGGAGATAATACAAACTCTTGTTAATGACCAACGAGGATTGATTTCTGATCTCGTGGGAAATAATATCCCCACGACGGAAAATTTTTCCTCATATGATATAATGTACCCATGCTCAAAACAAACCGAATCTCAACATATCCTATTAATCAAATAATATTGAATCGCTGGTCACCGCGGGCCATGACCGGAGAGTCGATAGATGATGCCATGCTCATGAGCTTTTTTGAATCTGCGCGTTGGGCTCCAAGTAGCATGAACAATCAGCTGACACGATTTGTCTATGCAAAAAAAGATACTGCGCATTGGCAGAAGTTCTTTGACCTTCTGGTGGAGTTTAACCAAGGATGGTGCAAAGATGTAGCAGCACTTGTCATGATCATTTCACGAAAAAAATCATATCACAAAGATATGCCACAACCATCCCATTCTTTAGAAGCAGGAGCATGTATGCAGAATCTTATGCTTGAAGCAACAAGCAGAGGATATGTAGTTCATGGTATGACCGGATTAGATTTTGCAACCGCTCACAAACTCTTGGAACTCAGTGAAGATTGGAGCGTTGATGTAATGCTGGCAGTTGGCGTATTTGACAAAGCCAAATCTGAGGAAATGAAAGAAGAAATATCTGATCGCAAACCTCTTTCTGAGCTTGTGTTTGAAGGAGTGCTTCCAGAAGATTTTGAATAACGATCAATGTGAGCTTATTTGTACTTCTTTGATATAATAGCGTCATGAATGAACGACGACACCCAATGAGTGATGCTGATCGGAAATGGATGAGAAGGAATGGGATCACTTTTCCGCATAATTGGAAAGAGATGCCCCCTAGATCAGGTAGTACTGGCTATATAGTAGATATATTACTTTACGAATTCTTTGGCATTACCGATCTTGATTTTTCTCACTTTGATGGACTGCAAATATTAGATATCGGTGCAGGCTCTCATCTGAATCGTGCGCAAGCTCAACCAACATTTGCACGAACATGTGCAGGAAATGGCGCACGTGTCGTAGTGACCGACATTCTTCCTCAATCAGAGCCTGATGCAAGACTTTTTGATGGAGTAGTGACGGGCGATCTCATTACTCCTGTCTTACAAGGAAGATTCGCACAACTCCCAGAATTTGCTGGAAGAACATTTGATATCATTCATTCTTCAGGTTTAATCAATTTTATTCCGGATCCGATGTTTTCAAATACTTTAGATGCACTCGGAATTAAAGAAGACTCCTTTGCACGGCTGCTTACCGAGCAGGCAGGAAGTATGCTTGTTAAAAATGGTGTCATGTACCTTGGCGGATACTTGTACCGGAAGATTGATAATGAACTTAAACTCACGAAATCATTTGACTAAACTTTCTGATATAGTATTTATATGCTCTATCTCTCAATTGCAGGCATTATCATATTCTCACTTGTCCTGATCAAAGCCGCTGGAATCCTCGCGGTCCATCTCAAAGCACTCGCTATCAAAACACACCTTGGAGGATTTTTTATTTCCGCTTTTATTATTGGCCTTGCTACCAGTTTGCCAGAGCTTTTCGTAGGAATTACATCTGCTTTGAATGGCGTACCAAATATTTCACTGGGGAATGCCATCGGCTCAAACATCGCAAATATGACTCTCGTCGCAGGAGGAGCAGCGCTTCTTGCTGGGAACCTCAAAATACGCAATCATTCATATGCTTCAGATTTACTCCACGCTTTTATTGCAGGAATGGCTCCGCTATATTTGTTGATGGACAACTCGCTTTCTCGAGTCGACGCACTCATCCTCATCGCACTGTACTTTTTCTATAATTACGCGATACTCAAAAAAAGAAACAAGGAAGCACACGAAGACAAATCTGGAGTTATTTCAACTCTGTTTCGTCGAATCACCCACTCAAATTCTAGAAAGGACTTCATGTATATCTTCTTATCCATTGCAGCAATCCTTTTTTCTGCAGATATGATCGTTCGGATAGGAATGGATGTTGCAGTAGGATTGAATATCTCGGTGCTTTTAGTCGGACTCTTCTTCGTGGCAATCGGCACAAGTCTCCCTGAGTTTGTGGTCGAATTTCAGGCAATCCGAAAACAAGATGCACCGCTCTATATGGGCAATCTCTTGGGGTCTATCGTCGCAAATGGCACCCTCATCGTCGGGATTACTGCTCTCATCAGTCCGATCCATATTCAGGCATTTAATGATTATCTTGTAGCAACTCTGGCATTTTTGGTCATCTTCTTTGTATTTTATTTCTTCATCCGAACCAAAGAGATGATCAATCGATTCGAAGGATTTGTTCTCATTAGTATATATGCTGTTTTTGTATTGATTGAATTTTTGAGATAATATGGCTGATTTAAAACTCGTGTCGATGATGGACAGGAACCGGTGTTATTGGTATAAATAAGTATGAGCAATCGATTCGGATTTACTCTCTTTGAGATGATTGTGGTCATTGCCATAATCGGAATACTGAGCACCATGGGTTTTGCTACATATACCAATGTCAAAAAGAACACACGCGCTTCTCGAATTGCTGTCGATTTTCAACAAATGAAGCTTGGGTGGGAATTGTGGAGGAACGCAAGTAACCTATCATATCCCGATGAATCGGCGGGTACCAATCCCGACGTCACGTGCTTCACCGAGCCGTCTATAGATCAAACAGTGGTTCAGCCTTATCTGGGAGATATATATCGCGACCCTTGGGGAGTGCGCTATAGCTATGATAATGACGGTGATAATTTCGCGGATGGGGGAGATATAGATGCGGGTGTAAATATCGTAATGCGCTGGTGTGCTGGTAATGGTGCTCGATATATCAAGTTTGCTCCATCCATAGACCAAACTATAGATGGGGGAGATGGTGCATCTGCTGGAAAAGTACGATGGACTACTGACCCTGAGGAAGATGGAGGTATTATATATGCACTACAAACTCCTCCACATATAGATATTAGCGTTACTCTAGCACCTACATCAGCACCTACACCAGTCGGATCATGTAAAACAACAGATGAAATTTGTGAAAATGTAAATCAGCAAACAGTTGGTACTTGTTGTCCGGGGCTTACCTGTCAGGCTATAACTTTCGATGGCACAAAAAGGTGTGCTAACTAGTTCTCTTTAATAAAAGTTAGTTATATTAATTATGTATTATTTACTAAAAGCTAAAAAAATTATATATGCACTACATAAATAACTCTTGCAGTGAATGAAAGCTCGTGAGATTGTATAATAGAACCATGAAACTCTACAACACCCTTACTCGTGAGAAAGATGAGCTTCCCGAACCAATTTTACAAAAAACTATCACCATGTACTCGTGTGGTCCTACCGTGTATGACGAAACACATATTGGCCATATGAGAAAATTTACAATGGACGATATTTTGAAGAGATCTTTGCGATTCCTTGGATATGAAGTAAAGCATGTGATGAATATCACCGATGTCGGCCATCTCACCGGAGATGACGACAGTGGAGAAGACAAGCTCGAGAAAGGTGCCAAAATACAAGGAAAGACTGTCTGGGATGTCGCAAAAGAATATGAAAATAAGTTCTGGGAAACGCTCACCGCGCTTGGAATAGATCAAGATGATATTACCGTCATGCATGCCACAGAGTGCATCGATGACATGATAGCTATCATCAAAAAGCTAGAGGCTAAAGGCTATACATACCAGACCGATGAAGCCCTCTACTTTGACGTCACAAAGTTTGAAACCTATGGAAAACTTTCTGGACAAAAGCTGGAGGACAAGAAACAAGGAGCTAGGTCAGATGTAAATATCGATCCAGGAAAAAAGCATCCGGCAGAATTTGCATTATGGTTCAAACGCGTGGGGCGCTTTGCAGATCATACAATGCACTGGGAGAGTCCGTGGGGAGAAGGGTTTCCTGGTTGGCATATCGAATGCTCGGCTATGGCTATGAAGGGACTCTCATCCG
>PFSC01000112.1 GCA_002788865.1 Candidatus Roizmanbacteria bacterium CG_4_9_14_0_2_um_filter_39_13 | reverse complement strand
TATCAGGTAGACGCAAGGAGCCTAACTTGGAACCAATCTGTCCATATGCTTTACGGAAAGGCACACCTTTTTGTACCAGTTCATATGTTTGATGAGTAGCATACAATTCAGGTGAATGAGCTTGTTGCAACGATTCTTTATTTGGCTGTATTGAATCAATCAAGAGTTTTACGATATTAAGCGAATCATTGGTAATTGAAAAGGAAGCAAATAGCGACTCCTTTGTTTCGGCAAAATCCGAATTATATCCTGAAGGAAGCCCTGTAAGAATTGATGCGGTGACATTTTCATGATGTAGTACTTTATAAGTATTCGCTCTTAACACCTCCATGGCATCAAGATTTTTCTTCTGAGGCATAATGCTTGACCCAGTCTGCAATTCTTCTGGTATGACAAAAAAGTTAAACTCAGAAGTTGTAAAAAGGAGCATATCTTCTGCAAAGCGAGATAATGTCAACATGCACTGAGCTAAAGAATGGAGTATCAAATATTGAATTTTACAACGGGAAACCTGAGCGTACAGCGAATTATTTTGAACTTTTTTAAACCCAAGTAATTTTGCAGTGAGTTCACGGTCGAGAGGTAGAGGAATCCCATAACCAGCACCGGATCCAAGGGGAGATGCATCGTTTATTCTATATGCCGATTTCAGAATACTGAGATCATCAAGAAAGCTTTCAGCAAAACTTTCGGCCCACATGCCAACTGAAGAAGGCATTGCTTTTTGCATATGTGTATAGCCTGGCATTGGGACAAACTCATGCGTTGCTACAAAATCTAAAAAAGATAAAATAAGCTCCATACAAGATTGTGCTACTTGGAAAAGTGAAGATTTCGAATAAAGTTGCAAGTCGACATTGATTTGATCGTTGCGACTGCGCCCTGTATGAATTTTCTTTCCGATATCTCCCAGTTTATCAGTAAGATACCCCTCAATTTTAGTATGAACATCTTCGTCGCCAAGTTCGATACGAAATGCTCCGCTATCTTTGAGAGTGAGAATTTCTTTCAGTTCAAGATGTATTTGTTGGTATTCTTTTAAAGTAAGTACTCCAATGGAATAGAGCATGTTACTATGTGCCATTGAACCAAACACATCAAAAGTTATAAGCTGGTTATCGATCTCGACGTTATTTTTTGAGCAGTAATGTTCTACCTGCTCGTTAAGTTTTTTATTTTTTTGCCAAAGTTTTTTCATATTTATAATAAATTTATAACCAAAAAAAATCCCCCCCGATCGTAGCGTCGGGGGGGATTAGTTAATTTCTGTGATAGTTATGCCACAGAACTTACTTCCCCGTTGGTTCGTCGTGAAACCGTGCTGGTGAGTTTAAGTAATGTGATCATGGTTGCTATTATAATAATAAAAATATAATCATGCAACTCATTAATTATTTCGTAAGAGTTCACTCTTCTTGACACACGTTGTCATTCCCGCCCCCGATCGGAGTCGAGGGCAGGCTCCGGCGGGAATCCATTCT
>PFSC01000068.1 GCA_002788865.1 Candidatus Roizmanbacteria bacterium CG_4_9_14_0_2_um_filter_39_13 | reverse complement strand
TTGGGATTCAACAAAAGGAGCTACAATTTCTCGACTTTATAATGACAATCTTAAGCAAATAAAAATTGCATTTCCAAAATCTCTTTCCGAACAAAAATCCATCGTCGCCAAACTTGATGCGCTTTCCGCGGAGACCAAAAAACTAGAAGCAATTTATAAACAAAAACTCGCTAATTTGGAGGAGCTCAAAAAATCAATCCTTCAAAGGGCATTTGCTGGAGAGCTTTAGTATAATAACCATATGCAATACACGCTATTTATAGATGAGTCGGGAGATCATAGCTTGGCAAATATCAATATTGGATTCCCCATATTTGTATTACTTGGGATGATAATCGAAGATGAGGACTACAAAAAACTGTGCGATCAAATAAATAAATTCAAACTTAGATATTTCAAATCTACTCACGTCATACTTCACAACAGAGATATAAGGAAATGCGAGGGCCCATTTGCTATTTTATTCGACTTAAAAATCAAAGAAAATTTTTATAATGATCTAAATTCAATCATTTCAAACTCAAACTTTTCACTTGTCGCATCTGCGATATTGAAGCAAAAGCATATTGAAAAATATGGGAAACTTGCAGACGATCCATATGAGATATCTATAACATTTGTGATGGAAAGAATCCTTTTTGAATTGGATTCAAGGAAAGTACATAATAAAACGAACGTAATAATTGAAAGTAGAGGGAAAAAAGAAGATCAAACTCTTGCCCATAGATACAATGAACTATTGTATAAGGGTAGTAGCCAAGTACGCTCTGATAGGTTTATAGCAAAATATAATCAAGAACTACTTTTTAAACAAAAAAGAGAAAATGATATTGGACTACAAATGGCGGATCTTTGTGCGTATCCTGTTGCGAGACATGTCTTATATCCCAAAGAGCCCTATCCAACTTTTGAAGTTATAAAAGAAAAAATAAGGAGAGGAGAAAAAGGAATTGAAGGATATGGTATTAAAACATTCCCATAAAAACAAAAAGTCTTCTTTCGAAGACCTTTTGCCGATCGGGGACTCCCCGGTCCATGTGAATTATAGCAATAAATTTGCCAAATATGCAAAATAAATTAAATAACTAGTATGAACGAATCAGAAACACGAGCCGAATATATTGACCCAAAGCTTAAAAAAAGTGGTTGGGGAGAAGTAGAGGGATCAAAAGTCCTACGCGAACATCGTATCACCGATGGTAGAATTCACATGGGCGGAGTGCGAGGAAAACCAGAGATTGCTGATTATATTTTGATTTATAAAAATATAAAGATTGGAGTAATTGAGGCGAAAGCTCTTGATACAAAAACTTCTGAGGGTGTAACTCAAGCAAAAGCATATGCCCAAAAACTGCACATGGCATATACCTATGCCACGAATGGTAATAGTATCTATGAAATAAATTTGAATTCTGGAATAGAAAGAAGTATTAATTCATTTCCTACTCCTGATGAGCTGTGGAATGCAACTTTTTCTGACCAAA
>PFSC01000001.1 GCA_002788865.1 Candidatus Roizmanbacteria bacterium CG_4_9_14_0_2_um_filter_39_13 | reverse complement strand
TCCCACTCACTATCTGTGATGTCCGTCGGATATGGTTTTCTCATATCCTCTCAGTTTACTCATCTTACTATGAGATTTTCAAACACTCTCTAAATGATCACCTCTGCACGAGTTGCATCGTTGTTTCTCGGAAGTAAATCATTTTGACGGATAGGATGTTATTCATGTATAGTATTTACGATGGATACACAACCACCAAGCCAATATAGCCGAAGAGATTTTTTGCGAAAATCAGCTGACCTTGCGAAAGGAGCGGTGGCGTTTTCGTTCATCCCTATCACAAATGCTGGACCAACACAAACTGCTGGTGAAGCCTCCGCATCAACCTTAGGAGCACCCACTGCTTCTGAGCCTGTCCAAACCGCTCCTCCTGTGGGTGCACAGGAGGCGAGAGAAACAAATGAACCCTTTCAAGGTGAACCATGGATTGATATTCGCGATATCGCCACATCATCGAGAGAGCGCATGAATTTTTCCGGAGTTCTGTCTCCCTATAAAGTCGCATACTATGATGATGCGCCGTCACATAAATATAGCACATCTGAAAATCCCGCTTGGAATGATTGGGCTGAGCGATATAAACGTTTTTACGAAATAGCTTCGCCACATTTTGGAAGCTTACCTACTCCAGATATTTTCCCACTATATGCAAAAGGGGTGCTCGATTATCAAGACGGTACTCCTGGAGAATTGTCCGAAACCGAATATGGTGAGTACTGGGCTGGGGGAGCCATGAATAATATATATAGACTATGGATTACTGAACAAAAGCGATTCCCTATCAATGGAGTACACTATACTCCTGATCCTCATTGTATCTCAGAAGCAGTTTCGGTGCTGTCTCCTCTGGGCTCCTCATATCCACCGTTTGATCTTGAACGAGATCCTAAAGCAAAAACATTCATTACTGATCTTTTTAGGAAGAACTTAGAAGGGCGCATACTATCCCAACACTATCCTCAGTATGAAGGAGATGTGTCAAAACCATTGGAAATAGAACGAGATATGGCTCAAGGCATCATTATGGATCAGCGTAAGCAAATAAGGAATCTTGTCATTGAAGTCCTCGGGAAGCAATACCCTCAAAATAAAATGAATTTAGATCCCGTTGAAGTGATATTTTATTCTCTTGATTCCGCAGAGGCAGATATCCAAAGTCAAAACCCCGATGCGCTCATTCATTATAAGCCTATGAGTGCTCACGGAGGTGGATATGCAGATTGGCCACATGTATCTCAATTCGTGTTTGTCAATATTGCTACTTTAGATCCGTATGACATAGTACAATCCACCCTACACGAATGTGCACACCGACTCCCTACGCCTAAAATTCGTGGAGGAAATGACGATGCTCGTAATTCATATTGGGGCTTCATATCAACGCATGCCGAAGAAGGAAATCATTTTCCAACAATGAACAACCCTGTGCCAAGAGCACAGGGTATCAAAGAC
>PFSC01000043.1 GCA_002788865.1 Candidatus Roizmanbacteria bacterium CG_4_9_14_0_2_um_filter_39_13 | reverse complement strand
GGTGTTCAAGGAACTCCCGGCTTCTTTATCAATGGTCGATTTTTAGGTGGCGCATTTCCTTTTGAAGTTTTCAAAGAAATTATTGACAAAGAACTTGCCGGTACATCAACAGGGGAATGTTTGGACTATTCAGAAGAACTTCAACAATATTGTCAGGACGAACAAAATCAGGCATTTAAGCCGGTTGCAGTTGAAGTAGCAGTTGGTGACTCTCCTGCAATAGGTTCAAAAAATGCTAAGGTCACCATTGTAGAATTTTCCGATTTTGAATGCCCATTCTGTGCACGAGCCTTTGCAACAGTTAAACAAATCAAAGATGCATATCCGAAGGATGTAAAGATCGTATACAAGCAGCTTCCCCTCACAAATATCCATCCAAATGCACAAAAAGCTGCAGAGGCTTCGATATGTGCAAAAGATCAAGGAAAGTTTTGGGAGATGCATGACAAAATGTTTGAATCACAAGGTGCATAAGCTTATTTCCGTCATCCCGCACTAGATGCGGGATCCAGAAACAATGAAATTCACACGGCCTGACTACCGTCAGGCCATTTTTTTATTCAGAAATTGTTTTTGCATGAAATGCCTTCATTAATTCTTGCGTAATTGAACCAACCAATCCGTTTCCGATTTTTGCTTCGTCAATCTTCACAACAGGGACTATCTCGTGGCTTGAGTTACTAAAAAATGCTTCATCAAGTTTCGACAATTCTGACACATTAACATACTCATATTTCACTGGAATCGATAACTCTTGAGCAATCTCAAGAATGACTTTTCGAGTAATTCCCTCAAGAATCCCCTTATTTGCTGTAATAAGTGTTCCATTTTTGACACCAAAAAAATTACTCCGGGTTCCTTCATAGATATTTCCAGTAGAATCGGTATGAAGAATATCCACTGCGCCTAATACTTGTGCCTTTTGGACTTCAGTAATACTTGCCGCATAATTAATGGTTTTAGCAAGCGGCATTTGGCGCATCAGAGTTGAGGTTTTTAATATAACACCTTTTCCATACATTTCAGTAGGATACTCATGTGCTTCATAAAAATAAATGAAACAAGTTTGCTTTTTAGCAGGAGTAAATCCATCAGGGGTCACTCCACCCGTTTGGATGAGTTTGATATTCGTGTGAGTAAATTCACTTTTCTCAATACCTTCTGTGACAATCTTTAGGATTTCCTCTTTCGTATGGGCTGGTGTCATTCCCATGAGACGAGCCGAATTGAAGAACCGATCAATATGGGCGTCAAGCATGAATGGTCGTTTTCCATAGGTGCGAAGGAAATCAAAGATCCCAAACCCTCGAAGAACTGCAAGATCAAGAACTGATATTTTTGCTTCATTATCTGTGACCCAGTTTCCATCAAGATATATCATATATTTGAGAAAAGGTTGTAACTGTCATTGGAGTCGGAAATATACTACTAATCATGCTATTTTCTCAATATTTTATGGACATGATCTTCAATATGTTCTTCACAGTAGCATGTGGTTGGGACACATTCATCGCAGTATCGTATTCCCATATCTGGGTTGTCTCGTTCATTTTTATTGCACGTTGCACATATGTGATTTGGTTTTCCTTTGATCACTTTTGATCGGACATCTTCGGATTGATGTTTAAAAAGATGCTTTATATTAATAGACACGTCTTCTCCAAAAAATATGAAAAAGTTTGAGAGTGCGACGATGGTCAATATCTTCATCTCAACTGTCCCTGTGACAAGAGTAAGTCCAGTCAAGATCCATGTGATACCCGCAAGCCACTTGATCTTCAAAGGAAGAATAAAAAATATCATGAGGGTGAAATCTGGAAAAAGAAATGCAAATGCAAGAAAAAGTGTTGTATAGAGATGACTATTTGTGATCGTAACAAATGGGAATACCATCGAGAAAATGAGCGTAGAAATGATCGATATCAAAGTAAACACTGTGTAGCGAAATGTCCCCCAATGCCTCTCAAGCACCAAACCATAGAGATAGTATAGATACATCGCAAATGCCAAAAAGAGCACATTCGTCGTCAGTGGCTCCATGAGATAGGTGATCGCTCTCCACCACTCACCTTTGAGTATTTGTGCTCCATTGAAAGAGAGAAGTTCTGCGGATTTTGGACTGATGCTCACCAGAATAAATCCAATCACTTGTCCAGCAATGAGGTAATAGGTGAGATTGGGAATCGCGATCCAGCCGAGTTTTTTTTCAAGTTTGTCGATGAAATTCATAGCTCAAGTATAGCACTGATGCGCTGTATCGTATATTCTTTTCATTACTTCCCTGATATACTATTTTCACAATATGGATATTCTCTCAAAACTTTCCGAGTACCGCAAAGGAGTACTCGCACTCATCCTACTTTCCTTCGTCTTTGCTTCGATGGGACTTTTTGCGAGATATCTCAGTACGGGGTTTGAGCTTTTTCAGCAAGTGTACCTTCGGATTTTTGCGGCATTTATCCTTAGCTTTATTTTTTTTCGAAATGATATCGACCTGCGAAAGCTAAAAAAAATAAGTAAAAAAGAGTGGTGGTTAATTTTCTTTCGAGTGATTGCGTTTTATGTTTTTGGTGTGACCTTGTTTACCCAAGCGATCATTCTCACCAAGTACAGCAACGTCTCATTCATTGGTGCACTGTCCATGGTTGCGATCATGGGAATATTTCTCATGAAAGAAAAGCTGACTGCCAAAAAACTTGCACTCATCATTATGGCTTTTTTGGGCGTCCTGCTGATCGCAGTTTCTGACTACTCCAATCTTTTTTCATGGGGGAAAGGAGAGCTTATCGCACTCATATCGACCACCACTTTTGCGCTCAGCTATGTGGCACGCAAATGGCACTCAGGACTTCTTAATAACAAAGAAATCACCACCTTGATGCTCGGTTTGGCAAGTATCCTGCTGTTTATCACTTCTTTATTCTTTGGTGAAGGACTCCCCCTCGGAGGATGGACTGGCGGATTAGTTGTTGCGATAATCGGCGCGGGTATTTTCAATATTGCAAATCTGCTTCTCACCAATTATGGATTCCAAAAAGTCGAGGCAATATTTGCAAGCAATATTCTTTCACTTGAGAGTGTATTTGCCATCGTCTTGGGGTTCTTTTTTACAAAGAAATTCCGCTCGCTCGTGAGCTTGCAGGAGGAGGAATCATTGCCCTCAGTGTCATTGGGATGAACTGGGTTGAGAGGAAGGATTAAAATCTTGCAGTTTCATTACCCTTTATCTCAACTTATAAAAACTACCTTTTGTATCACCTTTTTTCTGCACAAATCCTTTATCAACTAATCCTGCAAGGAGCTTGTGAGCCTGCTGACGAGAAATATCAAATTCAACCACTAATTCTTGGGACGTGACTTCGATATGTGATTGTAAATAAACGAGAATTTCTTGCTCTTTTGGAGTTGGTCGCTCTGCCACTTTTCCACTCTGCATAGCTATTTTTACGCGCGCAAGTGCACTTTGAAGTGAATATTTTACGCCTTCTGAAAAATAGGTAAGCCATTCTGTCTTATCTCCTTTGTCTGCGGTGCTTAACTTATCAGAATATGCAAAACGATCAAGATCATAGTAATCGTCAAGAACAAAGTATGTATTAATTTGGTATTTGTATTTGAGAAAAATGAGGGCAGTCAGAAGTCTGCACGTACGCCCATTGCCATCAACAAATGGATGAATATAAACATGGTGGTGGTGAAAAATACCTATTTTAAGTAAAGTCGAAGTGTCGGTATCTTTCTCAACCCATTCAAGTAACTCAACTAAGGCTTGCTCTATCTCAAACTTCTTATGGAACGGCGGTTCGTGTCTAACACGAAGTTTTGGAATACCATCTACACTTTCGTACCCCCCCACAACGACTCGAGTATTACGAATTGATCCAGCAATTTTATTATCGACGGATTTGAGTAATCTCTCATGGAGCTCTGTCACAGTTTGAAGAGTGATGGGCTGGGCGATATACTGTTCAAGAGATTTGAGAAGTTCAAAATAATTTTTGACCTCACGTTCATCTCGATTGGCAGGAACCCTACCTCCAAGCAACAGATTGGTGACTTCGGGAAAAGATAAAGGATTTCCCTCGATGCTATTACTAATATAGGTAGATTTTATGAGATGATCGCGCTCTAAATTTAGCTCAAGCTTCTTGGGAATGCGAAGTCCTTCAAGCTGACCATATAATCGCTCTATCGTTGTCAAGTTAGCGATGATCTGGGGAGAAAGAATATATTTGGGTTTAAACATACTCTAAGTATATAAATTTATACATAATTGTCAACCTAAATGTAAACATTATTGTAATCTAATGGAGATGACGAGCATTAATTACTCCTCATTTGAAGTTCATTGACATCATCTGGTAAATAGTCAATATTGGCAAACTCTTTCACCACAATTGAGTGGATTTTTGGTTGTATTTCCGGTTTAATATGTGGATAGGTCATCTCTGCTTCCCCACCAATACTTGCGCAATCATCTTCGATGAAGATATCGGGGACTACTGACTCAACAACATCTTTATATTCCTGACCATCTTTTCGATACAAAAGATTTTGCATCTGGGGAAAATGGTGCTTCTCTAAAACAAATCGAATATCATCAATTTCTTCGGAAGTTTCTCGTGAAGTAAGATAATATATTTCTGCACCCTGCTCTTTCCAACTCTGAAGTTTCCAAACTACATTTCCATTGGGAATATATGATCTGAACGTATGGGTTTTATGAGATTCGACTGAACCTGGTTTGAGTGCAGTCCCTTCGGTAAAGATGAGTATTTTCATATTTTTACTCTTCCAGATTATCGGTTTTCGTTACTTTTTAACATATTTGACAGTATCTCAAAAACAAGTAATACGTTTTTATTCATACAACTTATTACTTATTTATAAACTCAAATGTTGAGAGGATTTGATTGAGCTCTCTCTCTTTTTCTGATGGAATATTTTGTGGCACACGATCAACTGGGTATTGTTTTACCATGTCTGGATATGGGATGTTTTGTGGCAGTTCCCAGAGGGTGATCGTGATGTATTTATATGTATTGACTTCTGCATTAGTCGGAATTTCATATTCAATAAACGATTGTGGAATATTTCCTCCAATCCCTCCTTGATACCCATTCATCTTTGTGATTTGGACTCCATCTGATGAAGGTACAGTTTCAATTTTCTCATAGGCAGGACAAGCTCCTTTACAATCTTTATAAGATGAATTTTTTGAAGACAGCATGATGTCGTTGTTGATAAGCACTCGCCCATCTGCAAGGTTTTGAGCAGAATATGTTGAAGGATGTTTGAAAGTAAAACCCGCTCCCACATATGTTTTCCACCCCACCATTTCATCTGACTTTTCCGTTGGAGAAATAACTTGTGGAGAAATTATTGTTGTTGGAGTTATTGTTTGCGAAGGGATAGGTGTTGTTTTTATACACTGTGGAATTTGAGCCTCTGTAAGATTACGACTGAAATATATCCCTCCTGCAAAACCCAAAATCAAGATTAATGTACCTATTGCGATATACTTCAACTTAAGAATGCTTGAAGGAGGTGCTTCTCTATAAACGGGAGGAGAAGGATCTTCAGGAGTTTGGATGCTTTCGTTTGTTTCCATATGTATACTATAACAATTATAATTGAATTCTAAAACCGGTTAAAAGGACAAAATCGGTTGTTTTTCATTAATGTTTAGACTGTCTTCATAATCTAAATTAAGGTAATAACTCGTTTCATACGAGTTATACTACCGTTATTATGAAAAAAAAGCTTCAAAATCTGTACGTATTGCAAGGCACGTAGTGTGAGAAAGTGGAGTATTCGTAAACGGAAACAGCGATGGAAATGTAATCAATGTAAAAAGACATATACGATATCACATCATCGAAACAGGCACCTCAAATACTTTAAGATATGGGTCACCACACAAACTCCACTACACATCATTGCAGAGTATGCGGGCGTATCAGTAAAAACACTCTAGCGTTCATTTTATGCATATCTATTAAAATCTCCAAAACCAAAGAAACCAAATCAAAATACAAAAATATATCTGAAAGTAGATGCCACGTACTTTAAGGATTGGGGATGTCTTGTTGTATACAAAGCAGGAAAAGACATACTGTATTGGCAATACGCAGAACGAGAGTATGATCTTGTGTATCAAGCAGGTATCAGGTGGTTACAATCTGCTGAATATATCATTCAAGGGGTCACATCAGACTGGCACGGAAGTATTGTCAGATCAATACAAAGAATATGTCCTGAGATACCCCACCAACGATGCCTTATCCATACTCAGAGACTTTGTGAATCCTTACTGACAAAGAAACCTAAAACAGAAGCGGGACAATCACTCAGATATCTTGTCCTTGAGCTCAATCATATTACGAGTGAATATGAAAAGAATATATGGATCACATGGTTTGATCTGTGGATCAAAAGGTACGAATACATAACCAGAGAAAGAATATATTTGAAAACAGATGATGGGAATAAAACTTGGTGGTATACGCACAAAAATATCAGGAAAGCATATCGCAGTCTCAAACTATCAAAGGATCATTTATTCCTCTATCTTGACCACACAAACCTTGATAAAGACACCAATGGACTTGAGGGAGAATTCAAACATCTGAAGGCAAAAATATCATCACATTCAGGATTACGAAAAATGAACAGAGCTGCATGTATCTCTTGGTATTTGCACCTTAAAAAATGATCAACCCCGACGCAGAGCGTCGAGGTATCTCGTGTCATCCCGAACTTGCCTGCCCGCCTCTGGAGGGATTCGGGATCCAGACTGGATTCCTGCCTTCGCAGGAATGACAATCACGACGCAAGCGTCGGGGAATTAAACCCGGAGTGGGATTAATCAGCAACCGTTTTTGTCCTTTTTACCCTAAAACCTATGAAAAATAAGGAATTAATCACCGTAAGTGTTGTTGTAAACTCCCCAATTGATAATGTCTGGGATGCGTTTACCAAGCCCGAACATATCACCAAATGGGCATTTGCATCCGATGGCTGGGAAGCGCCGTATGCGGAAAATGATCTACGAGTTGGCGGGAAGTTTATCACCACCATGGCTGCGAAAAACGGGAGTTCCAAGTTTGACTTCAATGGTATTTACAGCTCGGTCAAACAACACGAATCCTTTGAGTACACCATGGAAGGCGGACGCTATGTTAAAGTAACGTTCGAGAAGGTTACAGGTGGTGTCAAAGTCACGGAGGATTTTGAACCAGAAACAGAAAACTCGCATGAGCTACAGCGCTCAGGTTGGCAGGCGATCCTTGAAAATTTTAAAAAATTTGTAGAGAGTCAAAAGTCATAAAGAATCGAAAAAATAACACTTCTCGCTAAAATCAAATAACTGACGAGCTCATTTGGCAAACCCATGTAGTTGATTTGTTCTAGTATTTAGACCACAAACTGCACAATATATCGAGGCTTCCGATTGTGATCAACCAATGTATTGAAAACGACAATATTCCCATGGAGGATCATCTGCCGGAAGTTCTTATCTTTCATCATCTGGCGCATCCGATCAAAAAGTTCATAAATCCCATCAATAAATCGGATTGCATCACCAAACTCTATTACAACATTTTTCTGCTTGACTGCTTCAAAAATAAACTTTTGCATATTGGATTTTCGCCAGCTGAGAACTTTTGGATCATCCCAAGCTATTTGAGAAAAACACGAATCAATGCCTAGGTCTTCTATTGCTTCCCAGCTTTTTTCCTGAACATTTCTAAAAATACTTTTATTGGAGATGAATACCGGGGAAGAAAAAAAATCATCTTGCGAGAATGTGCTACCGACAATAGGGTTTTTCAGTTTTCCTGATTTTCGAAAAGTCCTGATGAGGTCAATCGTCAACTTGGTATTGGTCAATAAAAAAGGATCTCTCGGAAAGACGGCGAATGCGTCAAGAGCGGGAAATGGAGCATATCCTCCATCGGTAATGACAATTAACTCTTCTTGGTGATTGGCATA
>PFSC01000190.1 GCA_002788865.1 Candidatus Roizmanbacteria bacterium CG_4_9_14_0_2_um_filter_39_13 | reverse complement strand
ATCGTCTTGCACAAACCGTCAGGAATGAGTTTAATACCTATTATGAGAAAAAGCTTCAGATAGAATATCAAAATACTCATACTAAGGTGTATGAACACGCTCCTACAACCGTTATTCCTGATATTTCGAAATTCACCAGGGCATTTCACTACGTTCCACTGGTATCCATTGAGAATGCAATACACAAAACAGTTGACTATCTACTTTCTTATGAAAAATAAACCGCTACTTTCGATTTGTATACCAACATATAATCGCGCACCATTTTTACGTGAATGTCTTTTTCATATTCTCTCCGCCATGAAAGATGGTGTTACTTCGGACGATGTCATCATTATTATTTCCGATAATGCAAGCACAGACGATACGAAGGAAGTTGTCAAAAGTTTCCAAAAAAAATACACTAATATACAGTATTTTTGTAATAAAAAAAATATTGGAGGAGATCGCAATGTCATCCAAGTTGCGTCTTATGCAAAGACTCCGTATATTTGGTTTTTTTCGGATGATGATGTTATGATTTCTGGAGCATTGAAAAAAATGCTTTTTGTTATCAAATCCCATCACCCAGAAGCAATAATTTGTAATCTTGATTTGATAGATAAGGATGGTCATATGCTGACTCACAATGTTCTTCGATTGAAGAAGGATAAGTTGCTCAAGACAAAAAAACAATTATTTACATTTTTTGAGTATGCTTTTTTTCTTCCGATTGACTGGTATATTACCTGCCTCACCAATACTATCGTTTCGAAGAGATTGTTCGAAAAAAATGTGGGTATGGTTATGAATGCTTTTGATTCTTCATCAAGTAATTTTCTGCATTCAGGGCTTATTTACTACAATGCACAAGATTTTGCCATATACATCATCAGTAAGTCAATAGCAAAATTTAGATCGGGAAATCGATCATTTGGACCGGATGAAAGCACAAAAAAGAAAGAATATCTTTTATTTTTATATACGATACTAAAGAGGCACTATCATTATATTTACCAAGCAAACAACAAAAATATGTCAGTGCGATTTAAATCGTTGTTTTTCCTAAAAAATATTTCTCGAGACTTGAGGTATACGTTTGTGAAACTATTTGGGATTGATATCAGTCAGGTTTTAATAAACCTCTTTGAAAAGAAGTAGCTACATTTTCATCCACTGCTGTTTTTCTCTATCAAATATTTTTATTACTCTTGCCGGGTTGCCTGCAACTACCGCGTATGCTGGCACGTCTTTTGTGACCACTGCATTTGCAGCAATTACTGCATGCTCCCCGATTGTCACATTTTTAAGAATTGTGCTTTTGACACCCAGAAAAACATTATCCCCGATCTTGACATAACCATCTTCAGTCAAAGGTTGTTCATGTAAATTTTTATTGACGTCCTCAAATCCATGGTCATGGTCAGTGATAAATACATATGAGGACATTATGACGTGGTTTCCTATCTCAATATTATTATTTGCGGAAATAAAAGTGTTGTTTCCAATATCTACATTGTTCCCAATTTTGATCTTTGTCTTTGTCGTACTGTTTACTTTGTAGCCTCCAAATTCCGTACTCACGGTTATTCGACAAAAAGCTCCAATATTTACTTGGTCTCCAATTGTAATATATTGTTCGTTTGCAGTATTTAAAATAGGTTTTATAATACTTTTTTTCCCAAAATACTGGAACTTGCTTGCGTGCAATTTTGTATATATCCGTGATAGAAAAAGTACGATTGGGAATATCATAGGGTTTACGAATGGTGAATAGGAATTGTTTGGAATCTTAATGTGTTTATATTATTTTTGTACCAATCAACCATTGGAATAAGCATGAATGGAGGCACAATCGTAGTCCCTAATGCAAAAAACCAAAATGCCAATGTAAATATATTTTCCCATCTATATTTAATCAGGTACCATATTTCACGGATAAGATTTGGATAGTGAGAATAGTTGCGTATCTGAACAAGACCCACATAATTAACTGCAACAAAATTTTTTATACAATAATTTCTTATCTTTTCATATTTTTTTTCATTAAATACATTCTGAAACATTTGAACCCAGCTCAAAACTGGTGATTTGTCATAGATAGATGATAGAAATCGACACTGACTACTCTCTATTCGAACAGAACTAACATAATCTTTGAGAAATACGATAGGGTGCTTTTTAAAAATAGAAGCAAATGGATACACGTGACAAGGAAAAATATCTGGATGAAAAGGTAAATCCATATATTTTCTCCGATAAGCAAGGGCAGAAAGTGAATCGAGAACCTGGAATACTGCTTTGACCCGCTTTGGATCGTCGGTGATTTTGACGATCTCATCCTTTTTGCTATTTAAGGGAAATCGGGCTCTGACAGTGGTATGAAAATTTTTATCAAACCATCGATACGGTCGACAGACTGCTCCAATATCTTCTGAAAGCTGAAACGCGGCATACGTCTTTTCAAGAGCATTTTTGATGAGAATGTCATCCTGACCGAGAAGATAGATGATCTCACCTTTTGCATGAGTGAGGCATCGGTTCAGGTTTCCTGGATACCCGAGATTTATTGCGGCAGGAAAGTAATGGATACGTTTATCTTTGTAAGATTTGATCACTTTTTCGGTAGTATCCTTCGATCCGTCATCACAGATGATGATTTCAAAATTCTGGTACGATTGTGCAAGAATACTATCGATTGCTTCACCGATCACCGTGCCACCGTTATATGCTGGAATGAGAATACTGAATAAAGGTTTTTCCATATTTTTAAACTCGATGTAAATCAACTTTTTCTTTTTTAATCTGGGATTCAATTATTCCTAAAATAGCGGCTGAATATTCAAGTATTTTCATAACAATCATACCAATCGCATGTAGTGGATCCCGCAGCAAGAGATCGTAATTTTGGATAAAATCTGGACGTATCAGTGAGTATTGTTTGGTAAGATACGATTTTCTATTTTTGTGTTTTTTTACATACTCAACGATATTTTTACCATATATGTATTTCTTTTTCATCTGTTTTGAAAGGCTAAGATTTCCTTCGTAATGAAGGATCTGAAAAGATGCTTTTATAGTTTTATATCCTGCATCATTGAGACGGAGTTGAAAATCAAAATCATCATTTCCTCCAAGCGTTGGATCCAAACCTCCAACTTTATCCCAAACAGTTTTTTTGATAAATCTTGCAGCATCAGTGATAGAGATAGGGCTTCTATTGTAGCAATCTTTTTCAAGAGCTCGACATTTTGCCCAAAAACTTTCTCCATACGATTTTTCAGGAAGTATTATTGCATCCGCATTTCCTTTTTCAATAAGGTCAACGGCATTTTTTATGGTGTCTTCTGGAATTCTCATATCAGAATCCATCCAGTAGATATATTCGCCTTTTGCTTGTGCAACGCCATAATTGCGTTGGTAGGGAACTGCAAAAATATTTTTTTGCGTCGGATTTCTTCCAAAAGAAAACACTTTGCCATATTTTTTTGCTAGTTGAGGTGTTGAGTCAGTGCTAAAGCTGTCTACGATAATGACTTCAATATTTTTATATGTTTGTTTTCTGACAGATTCTAGGCAATCAATGAGGAAATCTTCGCAATTGAAAGTTGGAATAATGATGGATACTAATTTTTGTTTCATACGACACCCTTGGCTTTTAATATCTTTTGTGATTCTTCAAATAAGTCTTCTGATTTTTTGTCTTTGCTCCATTCAATAAGTTCTTTGAGTCCATCTTCTAAAGCAACTTGTGGTTTCCAACCAAGTGTTTTAGTTATTTTTGAAATATCCGCGAAGCAATGCCTGATATCACCTTTTCGATATTTATTATTTATATCAAGCGTTTGATTACTTCCGGTAATTTTGATTATCAATTTTCCCAGATCACCTATCGAGATACTACTTCCCGAACCAACATTAAATATTTGATAGTTGGCTCGATCATCTTGCATGACTGCAATATTTGCTGAGACTATGTCATGTACGGATACAAAATCACGACTCTGTTTCCCATCCTCAAAGACAACTGGATTATGGTTTGCTTTCAGTCTACTCATGAAAATTGCGGCCACACCAGTATATGGGTTTGAAAGGCTTTGACGCGGACCAAATACATTAAAATATCTCAATGCAACAACGGGAATTTGAAACGAACAGCCTATGTTTAGGGTCATGTCTTCCTGGTCGCGCTTGTTAATTGCGTAAATTGAGTTGCATTGTAATGGCGTTGTTTCTGGGGTTGGTTTTGGTGAGAGCGGCGTTTTGCATTTCGAACAAAAGGGATCCCAGTCTCCTTCTTTCATATCTATCTCCCGCCTCAGATCTGGTTTCAAGTCACCACAATTCTGGCAGGTATACAGTCCTTCACCATATTCGCTCATAGAAGCGGCAACGACTAATTTTCTTATATGATCACGATGTTTATTGACCACCAGGTCTAAAAGAACAGCTGTTCCCATCGTGTTTGCATTGGTGTATTTCGCAATCTCATACATACTTTGACCCACTCCAACCATTGCGGCTTCATGGAAGATAACATCAATTCCAGTAAGTGCTTTATCAAGCATTTCCCTATTATTTACATCTCCCTGAATAAATTCTGCATCTTTATTGAGATAATCGGGAATGTGTCCCTGATGTACTTGAGGCTCGAGATTGTCGTAGATTCGCACTTTATTTCCTTGTGCAATCAGAGTATCAACAAGGTAACTTCCGATAAAACCAGCTCCTCCGGTTACTAATATATTCATATTTTTTAAAGTAAATTAATCCCACTCCGGGTTTAATTCCCCGACGCTTGCGTCGTGATTGTCATTCCTGCGAAGGCAGGAATCCAGTCTGGATGCCGAATCAAATTCGGGATGACACGAGATACCTCGACGCTCTGCATCGGGGTTGATCATTGACGATAGAATAAATCTTAAAAGAACTATAGTTCTTCATTTCAAATTACAAATCCATCGCACTCTCTTCGAGTTTTATCGCATCCTTTTCCCAGTTGGTTAACCCTACCCTGACAGCATACCAAATGGAGATGCAAAAGTCACCGGTTTATTTTCATTTGACAATCTGTTTCTGATTTAGTAGGATAAACCTATCAATTCGGAAACAATATGAAAAAAGCCAATCTTGACTATCTGAATAACTTGTTGCTCTTTACCAAAGAATCGTTAAGGCAATGGGAAAAAAACGAAAACACATTGAATTTTAATATTAAATACTGGACAAAGAAAGGATTGATTGTGCCTTTAAAAAAAGGAAAGTACCTTTTAAAATCACGCTTTGATAAAGAAACCAATAAAGACGCGTATTTAGAGTATTTGGCAAACAAAATATATGAGCCTTCCTATATTTCAGCGGAATATGTGATGAGTAAATACAGTCTTCTTACAGAGGCGGTATATGGGATAAGCAGTGTCACCACAAAAAAAACCAAAATTTTCAATAATACACTGGGTAGATTTAACTTTTATTCATTCAGTGACAAGCTTTTTTGTGGATATGAGTTTACAAAATTTTATTCGGCCAGTATCATGACCGCCACAAAACCAAAAGCAGTTTTTGATTATTTATATATAAAATTTTATAAAAACGCCTTGATTTCAGCTACGGCAATTGAAGAATTGAGAATCAATTGGGAAAACCTCGATAAAAAAGAATTTCGAGAAGTAGTAAAATACGCAAAAATAGCAAAAAATAAAAGAATTTTAGAAATTGTCAGTTTAATAAACAAAAAATATTATGATTGAGCAAATTTTACGAGAAATTGTCCAAGAAAAAAAATTGCAGGGAAATAGTAAATCTTTAATAAGAAATTATCTCAAAGAATATATCCAATATTTAGTTCTTTCTCTGCTCTATAACCAAAATAAAATGAAAAATTTGGTATTCAAAGGTGGCTCCTGCTTGAGAATTTGTTATGAACTTCCAAGATTGTCCGAAGATTTGGACTTTGATTATGATGAAAATATATTGGGCAAAAAAATTCTTGAAGAACTTGATCTCTATCTAAAAAAAGAAATAAGAAATAAATATTATTTTCAATTAGAAACGAAGGTTCAGTCAACGATTCGGCTCTATCTAAAGTTCTCTTTTCTCAAGGATTTGGGTCTTACTACTGCATCTGAAAGCAATAAATTGTATGTTAAAGTTGAAACTTCAAATGAGCTGAGTCCTTTTGCGGGATACACTTTAACTCCGATATCAAAATTTGGATTTAATTTTGTCGCCTATCATTATGATATGCCGACTTTGATGAGCGGCAAGATCAATGCTTTACTTTTTCGAGTTTGGATAAAAACATCCAAAAAGCAGGAAGATGAAGTTGATATAAAAGGAAGGGATTTTTACGACCTTTTCTGGTTTTTGCAAAAAGGAATAGAGCCTAACTATAAAATGTTGAGCAAGACTGCAGGGATTAAGAATAAAAAAGAACTGAAAAATATATTGATTCAAAGAATAGAAAAGGTAGTCACTCCGCAAAAATTATCATATGATTTGAATAATTTCATCAGCGACAGTCAATTTGTAGAAGAATTTTCTAAAAATTATCTTACGATTATGAATCAATATTTTTAAAGATTCACCACGCTCTCCTCCAGTCTTATCGCATTCTTTTCCCGATCTACCGGGGTTTTTGGGTTGTCATCTCTAATGGTGGTGTTACTACCAGTATTGATGACAAACACCATCAAATAAGCGAATCTTTCAAAAAGCTGACAGTTTTTCTATCAAATAGGTTTGAATATATTCAAACCTTTCTTTGAGCTTGCTTCGTTCATCCATAGGGATAAACGGTCGGATGTCGGCTTCAAATGCCTTCTCAGAAAAGATTTTCACTTTTTGAATAAGATCAGCATGGGAAAAATTTGACTTTTGATAGTATTTCATTTTTTCTTTCACGAATGTTTCATTGATAACTGTTCCTTGTGATATCAAATACCACAGGTCAAAAAT
>PFSC01000038.1:3612-6856 GCA_002788865.1 Candidatus Roizmanbacteria bacterium CG_4_9_14_0_2_um_filter_39_13 | reverse complement strand
AGTTCGGGATGACACGAGATACCTCGACCCTTGGGTCGAGGAGTATCATTTTCTACTTTCTCAAGTCCGTATTTCTCAATTTGCTGCCCTGTTGTATAGTATAGGTATGGACAAGCAGAAAGAGAAGAAATCTGATCAAGTCGTTAAGCCTTCGAAAGTGGTCTACTTCAAAGTATTTTTTCTCACCGCGATAGTCATATTTGGTTTATTCGTGCTCAATAACTTAGCCAGTAAACAAAATCAAGACGAGTCTGATAATCCAGATGGAGGAGTTCAGGGTGTATTTTCGAGCGATGATATTCGAAACGCTCTGGACAAGGAAATTCGCACCAATAATGCCTATAAATTAGCCACATCTGAATTTGAAAAAACGACTTCAAACGTTCTTGGAGAAGCAACGCGCATCAAAGACGACGCTTTAGACCAAGGAAAGGAGTTTGTCACTGATTATGTATATGAAAGGACCGTCAGCTCGACGATCGAAAATATGATCAATAGGCTGCCAGAACGGCAAAAAGAAAAGATTGTCGAGAGGATCTGCAAGTAGTTTATTCTGATTTCCAGGCTCGGAGGGGGGGAATTATAATTAGAGCGGTCTGGTTCCAGTAAGTTTTTCAACCACTGTTCCATCTGGACGCTGTATTCTATCAACAAATCCCCAATCAGCACATTCAGGGAAAGGCATTTCTTTTAGAAAAAGACCCGATTCGTCCAATGGTCTTTCTCTCTCTACTATTACTATCTCCCTTAAGCCAGTTGTGTCTCCTCCACCCCCTGCATTTAGCGTTTCTGCCATATTGCTGTTTACGAAATAATAATATGGCGTTGTACTTCTTCTTCTTGTCAAGTGTCCTCCAGTGTGATAACATGTTTTGTGTTATGAAACAGGAAACAGAGGTATGGCTTGCGCAAGCAGAAGAACACCGCAAAGATGCTGAGTACTGCATCCAAGGATCTCGTTACTCTCTTGCTCTTTATTCTTACCATCAGGCACTTGAAAAGGTCTTAAAGGCGGCCATTGTTGAATTTGCCGAAAAAATCCCACCAAAATCACACAATCTTGACGATCTTTTCAAACAAACTACCCTTACGCCAGAAGGTGACTCATGGTATGAAGACCTCGCGGAAATTACCAGACACTTCTGGCGCGCTCGTTATCCCGACTATAGGCAGTATGTTTACACCTCAAAAAGTAAAGTTGATCCGACCATTACTCAGTTTCAATCTATATATCCATGGGTAAAAGACAAGCTCGAACATACCTAAAACAATACATCAAAAGACTTAACGAAGACATCTATCCACAAGATGTTATTGTGTACGGGTCTTTTCTGCGAGACGATTACAACCCAGAGACAAGCGATATAGATCTGCTGGTTATCGCTGATATATTTGTGCAAATGGACGAAGATGAACGTTTACGTCTGCTCTATAGAAAAACAACAGGACTTCCTCTCGATTTTCATCTTTACGGATTCACCAGAAATGAGCTAAAAAATATTGGTCCATTGAACTCTCTCTATCATGCAGTTTCTTCGGGCGTTTCGTTGTTTTCGTAGTCTATGAATTTCAACCTCGGAAGTTGGAGTTGAGGGCATTAGCTAAAAAATATCATCCACCTTTTTTCAGTCTTCAATGAACTACCCAGCAATAGAACTACGAGGTATCTTATTTGTCATCCCCGACCCGATCCCCGTTTTCACGGGGACGGATCCAGTCTGGATTCCCGCCGGAGCCTGCCCTCGAGTCCCATCGGGGGCGGGAATGACACAGAATCAACCCCGAAGCAGAGCTTCGAGGAATTCTTTTGTAGGGATAGCTCCTCAACTCAGGATGGATACTGCTTGGAATGAGGTTGTATTTTGGGTGCTTTTTTGGTACCCTGTACTCTACATATGGATATCAAATACCTTGGACACTCTTCGTTTTCTATTCGCACCAAAAATGCAAAAATCGTGACAGATCCTTTTGATCCCGAATATATTAGCCTTCCATTTGCCAAAACCGAAGCAGATATCATCACGATTTCACATGATCACAAAGACCACAATCATACTGAAAATGTCAAAGGAGATCCGCTTGTTTTGAACTGGCCGGGAGAGTTTGAGAAAAATCAGGTGAGAATCACAGGATTTGCTACGTTTCATGACAAAAAAGAAGGAGAGGAACGAGGAGAGAATGTGATGTATAAATTCGAGGCAGATGAAATCAGTTTATTGCATTGTGGCGATCTAGGACACGTCATTGACGACGCGCTGATAGAGCAAATTGGTGTCGTAGACGTCATTTTCATCCCAGTCGGAGGAGTGTATACGATAGATCCTGCAGAAGCAGTCAAAGTAATCAACAAGATAGAGCCTTCCGTTGTGATCCCGATGCATTATGGTCGTGATGAGTTGAAAGGGGAAGCGGGGCAAGCCATGCAGAAGCTTGAAGTCTTTTTGAAAGAAATTGGTGCATCAGATGTCCAACCTGTCGACAAATTCACACCAAAACGGGAAGAAATGGATGCAGAAAATATGAAAGTGGTCACACTTATTGGATAAGGCTGTATGAATTCAAACTGACTTTACTTCTTGATATTTATAAGGTAGGATATTGTTCCAATGGACCAGCAAGCTTCTTCACACTTTAAAACCCCTCCACACGACGATCAGGCCGAAAAATCGGTACTTGGTGCAATTATGATCGATTCAGCAGCAATTTCACTTGTCGCAGAGTTTTTACGACCCGGTTTTTTCTACTCGAATGCACACAGATTGATCTATACCAGCATGCTTCGTTTGTTTGAGGATCAAGCCCCAATCGATATTGTGACCCTGAAAAACCAGCTCACAACAGACGGCATGCTCAAAACGATTGGTGGAGCCTCATATCTATCCGATCTTCTCAATTCTGTTCCAACGTCGGCATATGTTGAACAGTACGGATTGATTGTTAAAGCATTATATACAAAAAGGAAACTCATAGAAGTCGCGTCACGATCGGTCGAAAAGGCATTTGGCGAAAAAGGCGACATCAAAGAGCTCATTGATGAGGTTGAGGAATCTATTTTTGCGCTCGCTCAGGAACATCAACATAGAGATTTTATTCCGCTCAAAGAGATTTTGACCGAAAGCTTTGAGAAGCTCGAGGAATTCATGAAAAGTGGAAAGTCAAATCGTGGCGTCAAGACGGGATTTGCAAACCTCGATGCAAAGCTTTCGGGTATGCAGGATTCCAATTTGATCATCCTCGCAGCACG
>PFSC01000038.1:0-3585 GCA_002788865.1 Candidatus Roizmanbacteria bacterium CG_4_9_14_0_2_um_filter_39_13 | reverse complement strand
CCTCAATATCGCCCTTCATGTTGCGATGAAAGAGAAAAAACCTGTGGGATTCTTTTCTCTCGAGATGAGCAAGGAAGAGCTTGTGGATCGACTTTTGGTTGGGCAGGCCGATGTAGACGCATGGAGGCTCAAAACTGGCAAGCTTTCTGATAGTGATACAAAACGAATCGTTCAAGCGATGGGGGACCTTTCTGAGGCTCAAATCTATATTGATGATACGCCAGGTATGTCGATCACAGAGATGCGCACGAAGGCAAGGAAGCTCAAAGCAGAAAAGGGTCTTGACCTTATTGTGGTCGACTATTTACAGCTTGCACATGGGAATCGTGAGTACGAATCCCGCGTCCAGGAGGTATCAAGTATTTCTCAGGGCTTGAAAAATCTTGCTCGTGAGCTTCAGATTCCGGTACTTTCTCTCTCGCAGCTCAATCGCTCGGTCGAACAACGGGGGTCCAAAAAACCCCAACTTGCAGATCTTCGTGAGTCTGGAGCAATAGAGCAGGATGCAGACGTTGTCATGTTCATCTATGCAGAGGATGATGAGGATGATCTTCTTGACTCGAGTCAACGTGCAGTGAAGCTCAGTATTGCCAAACACCGAAACGGACCGACGGGAGAAATAGACCTGATGTTCCGGGGCGATCGGGTACGTTTCTACACAGTGGATAAAGGCCAAGAGATGCAATAGACCTCTTTTATTTTGTTGATCTTTGAGCGTGCAGTTCCTCCTGAATTTGTTTTGCCAAAAAAATTTTCATGAGCGATTGATAGGGGACGTCGCGGGAGTTTGCGATCTGCTTGATCCTCATGAGCATTGAGCTTGGAATTCGAAGTGAAATAGATTCAGTTGATGGTTTGAGTTGTGATAAATCCATGTCGACTGGATTGTCAGTATCAAAATATTCTGTCGTATCTGCTGTATCCCAGAAATTGCGCTCATCATCTTCAGTTTTGAAATCTGGAATCAGTTTTAGTTTATTATTTTTCATAGATACTTCTTTCTTTTTTGCTTTGTCTTCGTGCAGAAATAATTCGAATTTTATTATTTCTAACCGTAAAGATAATTGTTAACAATCTGTCGCTATGTGTCCTTCCATATGCCAAAAATCGTTTTTCTTTTTGTGAGTGTCTGGAATCGGGAAAAATTTTTATTGACCTGTTGAAAAATACTTCCTCAATTTCTTTGTAATGAATCGTATGTTTTTTCCAGTTTTTATCTTTATTTCCTTCATCCCATTCAAACGCAATAGGAACATGCAACTTCATAGATAAAGTATATTATGATCATATACATTTTGTCAAGAGATTTCTTTGTTCTGGAGGATTTGTAACCGTTGAAGTTTTTTCCTCGGCTCACTCGGCCATAAGTTTCGCTGGAGTGAGCCAAATTCAATTGAAGGAGAGTACAACCATGCCTAAAAACTTAGGCAAGTTCGGAGCGCTAGCGATAGCGCTCGCCCTACTTGTTGTTTTGGCCCTCGGCCTTGAGCAAGTTGCCCGGGCTGATCTATGGTTGCCGATCGTGGCAGCAGAATGCGCAACGCCCACATCCACGCCAACCTTTGCCCTCGGCGCAACAGATACTCCGCTTCCCAAGCCGAAAGTTCAGATGCTTGATCAGAAAACCGTCCAGATGGTTTTGGACGGCGGGATCCCGGCAGTGCAGGGACGCTTGGCTGGCGAAGAGTTTGCAACGTTCAATATTCGGGATCATTGGGGATATTCTGATAGCTTTCAGAAGATGATGAATGCAAGTCCGACACAGCAAATCGAATTTCAGATTAACTATGCTGATGGGACAAGCGAACATCGAAGCTGGAATGTCAATCAGACGCCCCGCGATGAGCTTTTTCAGCGCACAGGTACTATGGACACAGAAACCATGCTCTCAACTGGAGGAAAGTTGGAGAGCGCTTGGAATGGAGCTGTCTGCGCAAATGGACCCATGTTAGTTATGGCCAGATCTGCAGACGGAACCAGTTTTCCGACCATTGCCAACTTCGTAGGCGCACCTATTCATTACAAGTACATCACCGACCCGTACTCAACATGGCGAGTTCTCAATCCTGGTAGCCAAGAGGGGTGGCGTGTTTGGGAGACGGCTGGAGAGATTTTAATAAAACTCTCGCCAGATTCCCAAGATGTTTGCGCGACCTTTTCGTGGGACTGGACGTACGGGGGGAACTTAACCCCTATGCCGACTGTCACGCCGTCACCTACGTCGACGTCGACCAGTACGCCGACGTTGACCCCAACCCCCACGCCGACCGCGACTCAGGATCATTACTGGTCGCGATTTAATTGGTCTTTGCCAGGGCAAACGCGCTTTTCAGTTTCCTCAGGGCCCTCCCAGAAAGTGCGTGTTATCGCAACATCAAGAGAGGGGGTGGCGGTGAGTCAAGTCATAACTGCTACCGGTAGTCCCTATACGATCGTCTTTGATCGTACGGAGCTTCCTACTGAACCCAGCATACTAGAAGTAGTCCCAGCAAATGGAGCATATAGTACCTCCAGTTGGGATTATGAAGTCTGCGCAAGGGGTCCGATGTTCACCCTGTCGAGAACCGGGGGTAAAACCTACCCCTGGTTTCACAACTACACGAACTTGAAGGTAAACATTCGTGTAGAGGGATCCCCTGACTGGCTGGAGTTAGAGGTTGGTGGTATTGCAACCTGGATATTCACTGACGTCGCCGGCTCGATCGAAGTCAAGCTCAAACCCAGCGAGGAGGAGCCCTTGTGCGCCGATCTGAGTTGGGACTGGAATTACATGCCGCCTGCTACTTGGCGTGAATTCCTCCCCTTCATCGCTAAGTAACAGCGACGAAGAGAAAATATCCCAAAACCCACTGACTCCGCGATGTAGACTTGTCCCTCGCGGACGAGGGGCTGGTAGGTCTTCAATTTGAGGACCGACAGGACGGGTGGGCTCCGTTATAAGCCCAATGTAGTTCCTGATATATGTTCAAAGTGAAAAGCGCCAGAGGGGCAGTCTTTATGACTGTTTGTCGGTGACCGTGGTGTACTCCATAAGCTGGAGTACAATTGCAGTTGTTGACTTTCCCAATGGCGCTTTTCTCATGGGAAAAAGATTCTGGTCAAGTTCGCCTCGCTGAAGCTAAGGCGAAGCCGGCCAGAATGACCCATACTTGGTGTTTTATGATAAGATTTGAGCAGGCAGTATTACTCGGATAGAAAGAAAGTCGAGCCACTTGTTACACAGGCTCAAAATATATATCAATGGATACACAAAAAATTAAAAAACCCTTAAATACATTTGTAAAAATAGCGACTAATAGTGTCAATCTAGACGAGATCATTCTCTATGGCTCATTTGCAAGAGGAGAAGCATCGACATGGAGCGATATAGATCTTGCAGTGATAGGCTCTGCCGATATTGACAGTCTTTATACTATAGCAGACTCCATTGACTCTCAGTTCAACTTTGACATTCGAAGCTATCAAAGAGATCAGTTTGATGCCATAAGCCCTTTGAGTATTTATAGTGAAATCAAGCGAGAAGGTATATCAATTTATTCAAAAGATAGCCACTAATTGATTATCATGGCAAACTGATCTAGGCGC